>JAQXRG010000102.1 GCA_029218405.1 Bacteroidales bacterium | reverse complement strand
TCACCCGTCTCTTTCCAGTACATATAAGCCAATGACGACTTCGTGCCGGCACCATCCGCGTGCATGATGTTGCAATAGTCAGGATCACCGCCGAGCGTGTCGGGGATAATCTTGCAGAAAGCCTGCGGAAAGATACCTTTGTCAATGTTCTTGATGGCGTTGTGCACATCTTCTTTCGATGCCGAAACGCCGCGTTGCATGTATCGTTGGTTACTCATGAGGATAAATTGTTTGTTGCAGATTCATAATAGTGTGCAAATGTAGCGAAACTTTTGGGGATTTCCATCATTTCCGCCTGTTTTTATCGCACGAAGAGGCCAATTAGGCGTGCCTTTCCCTTCGCGTCCACTTCGCTGACCCGGTAGAATCCGCTGCGCAAGGCTTCGAGGGGAGCCGTGCCCGGTTGGGCCGTACGCAGCACTTCCTTGCCGGTCCGGTCGGTCACGACATACGTGTGTCCAGTGGGAAGGGCCGGCAGCGACTGGAGGACCGGCAGGTCGTTGACGGTGGGCGTGTTGAGGGCTAAGGGCCGGCTCTCGTTGCCGTACCGGTCCACCGCTGTCACCGCCCAGTAGGTCTTCTGCATCCACGGGGCGGAAGGCCGGTAGGTGTAGTGGGTGGAGTCCACCCGGACCTCCATCAGCTGGTCCGCGCGTTCTGTATCGACGGGGTAGCGGTTCGACGCATACAGGCGGTAAGTGACACTGAAGGGAGCGGAGTTGTCCGTCGAGGCATCCCAGGCCAACGTTGTGCACGCTTCGGCGAACGACAGTCGGGGCCGTGTGGGGACAGTGGGGGGGATGCTGTCCTGCCAGGTCATGGCGGGCCACACCGCCGGGGCGGTATAGAACTCTTCCCGCAGCTCGTCCATCAGTCCTTGTGTGTTGTCCATCAGGAAGCGGTTGCGGAAGAACGCCTGTCCGTCGGCCTGGATACCGCGCAGGAAGTACAGCTGTCGGACCACCTCCTCCAGTTGCCAGTTGCCTTCGCGGGGGTGGAGGAAATAGACCCCCAGTCCGGGGACGGTCCAGCGTCCGCCGTCGTTTTCCTGCCAGTCGAGCGCGAAGGGATAGAAATTGTTGCCCTGGAAGTACATCATGGGGAACAAGGCATCGTGTATGCCTTGCTTCAGCCATTGCTGTGCGTCTTGGTACACAATCTCATAGGCGTTCCATCCCCGGGAGGTGTAGCGTTCCGTGTCCTTGTATTTCCCTACGGGCGAGCTGCTCACCTTCACCCAAGGCTTCAGCCGCTTGATGTCGGTGTACAGCCGTTCCACGATGCGGGTGATGTTGTCGCGCCGCCATTGCCGCCAGTCCTGTCCGTGCGCGTAGGCTCGGTAGGTGTCCTTGTCGGGGAATTTTGGGGAATGTTCCGGGTAGCGGATGTAGTCGAAGTGGACCCCGTCCACGTCATAGCGGCCCACGATTTCCTTTACGATGCCCGACAGGTAGTCGGCGGTGCCGGGATGTCCGGGGTCGAGGTACCATACATTGTGGTATTTCTTGCAGATGCGGGGACGTTGCTTCACGACGTTCTTCTTGCCCAACGAACGTATCTGCCGCTCGTTGCCCACCGGGATGGTCACCACCCAGGCATGAAGCTCCATGCCCCGCTTGTGGCATTCCTCGATGGCAAACGCCAGCGGGTCGTAGCCGGGGTCTTGTCCGGCGTGGCCCGTGAAGGCCTCGGTGAAGAGCTCGTATTCCGAAGGGTAGGCGACATCGCCCTTGATGCGGGCCTGGTACAGCACGGTGTTGAAATGCGCCGCTTTCAGGCGGTCCAGGATGTCGCGGAGCTCCTGCTGCTGTTGGGCACGGCGTTGCGGGGTGTTGGCTTTGGTGGTCGGCCAGTCCAGGCCCCCCAAGGTGGTGAGCCAGGAGGCCCGGATCTCCTGCTTCGGCTGTGCGTAGGCCGTTGGGGACAGCTGCAGAAAGGCCAGCAGGAAAAGGATAGCTATCGTTGTTTTGTACATAATCGTTTTTTTTACGGCGCAAAGATAGAAAGTATTCGTGATATTTGTTACTTTTGCAGTCACCAAATAAATAATAATAGTAGTATGGTTACATTTACGATTGCATTACTGCTCTTGGTGGCAGGTTATTTGCTATACGGCCGGTACATCGACCGTTTGTTCGGTCCGGACCCTTCCCGAGAGACACCGGCATTGTCGATGAGGGATGGGGTGGACTATATCCCGTTGCCCACTTGGAAAGTGTTCATGATTCAGTTCTTGAACATTGCGGGGCTGGGTCCCATCTTCGGGGCCATCATGGGGGCGCAGTTCGGCACCGCCTCCTATCTTTGGATTGTCTTCGGCACGATATTCGCCGGAGCGGTGCACGACTTCCTTTCGGGCACTTTTTCGTTGCGGAACGGCGGGGAGAGCCTTCCCCAGCTGATTGGCCGTTTCCTGGGCCGCCGCACCCAGCGGGCGGTATGCGTGTTCACTGTGGTGCTGATGACCTTGGTGGGCGCGGTCTTCGTGTCGGGGCCGGCTGAGTTGCTGGCGGGCATGACCCCGTCTGCCCTGAACGTCTATTTCTGGACGGCAGTCATCTTCCTGTACTATGTGCTCGCCACCCTGCTGCCGGTTGACAAGATCATCGGCCGGGTGTACCCGTTGTTCGCCGTGGCCTTGCTGTTCATGGCGGTCGGCATCTTGGTGATGTTGTATGTCCGTCAGCCGGACTTGCCCGAGATGTGGAACGGCTTCGGCACCAAGTACGAGAAGAACCCCATTTTCCCGATGATGTTCATCTCCATCGCCTGTGGGGCCATCAGCGGTTTCCACGCCACCCA
>JAQXRG010000101.1 GCA_029218405.1 Bacteroidales bacterium | reverse complement strand
TAGAGGCCCGACACTTGTTCCTTGACGGCTCCGAAAGGACCGGAACAAGCGATGGCAGGAAGTTTCCCTTTCGTACCCTTAGGCACATAAAGATCAGCCACCAAAGTTATTCCATAACGGTTGTGGAAAGTGATTTTAGAGTGTTCCACCTTGTCACTCTTTGGAAAAACCTTGTCCCATTCCTGAGTTGTCTGCATACCGCTTTCATTGTTTTTGTTGCAACCGGCAAGCACCAGCATTGCCATTGCAAAGATTGATAATAATCTACGTTTCATATTGAATGATTTGCCTGCGCGGCCACATGGCCTGCGCTTGTCAGTGCCATTGTTACTTTATTCTTTCGGCTGCAAAGTTACGACGAAGAGGTCACAGGCACGATACCCGAACTTCGGAAAGAATGACCTATGTTTAGGAGGATGTCAGAGATTCCGTATGTCACCGATGGCGGAGATAGAGAGTGACCTCAAGGTGATTCATCGTGTCCAGCCACGGGCGCATAGGGTGTTCCTGACGGGGGCCAATCCCTTTGTCCTGACCACTCACCGGCTGCTCGACATCGGCTTGCTGGTCAGGAAATATGTGGGCGAGGGACAGCCCACGATAGGTTGCTTTGCACGCATCACCGACATCACGAAGAAGTCGATAGAGGAACTGCGGCAGCTGCATCATCTGGGTTTTGACTACCTCACCATCGGTGTGGAGAGTGGTGACAGCGAGACGCTCGCAAGGGTGAACAAGGGCTACGTTGCTGAAGACATCCTGGAACAGTGCCTCAAGTTGGAGGCAGCCGGCATCCGCTATAACTTCTTTTATCTTGTGGGGCTGGCTGGACGAGGGAATGGTGAGCGTAATGCCAGCCGTTCAGCAGCCGTGTTCAATCAGTTGCATCCAGTCAGCATCGGGTTCCTCTCCTTGACCCTGTTCCCTGAAAGCCAACTGTACAATGAAATAGCTGAGGGGATCTACCAGGAGGCTACGGAGCTGGAACGCCTGGATGAAATGATCAGCCTCGTCAGCCAACTGACAGGCAAGACGCATATACTCGCCAGGACCGTCAGTAATCCGATTCCATTTACTGGCTCATTGCCTAAAGAGCAGCTCCGCAGCTATCGGGACAGTATCGAGTCGCTGTAGTATATAATCAGTTCGGGTACAAAAAACGGGCTGCCCTAAAATCACTTTCCGGACAGCCCTTCTATTAAATATGAATAATTGAAACAGAAACAGGGTCAGTCTGTACCGCCACCTCCGAGGGCTTGGTACAGGTCAATCTTCCCTTGAAGTTCCGTCATGCGGTTCGCCACCTGGGTCAGCTCGGCACCGAGCAGGCTCTGCTGGGCCGTGAGTACTTCCAGATAGGTGGTGTTGCCGTACTGCATCTTCAACTGGGTGCTGTTGTACGCCGTCTGGAGCTTCTCTACCTGACGGGCGTAGAGCTCCGTCTTCTCGCGGGCGGTCTGCCATTTGTCGAGGGCTTCGTTCACCTCCATACCGGCATTCAGCAAGGTCTGTTGGAAGGCTAAACGGGCCTCTTCCTGCTGCGCGCGGACAATTTTGAGCTGTCCCACGAGCTTCCCTTGCGCAAAGAGCGGTTGGGTGAGGGAAGCGACTGCCGAGGCCAGGAACTTGCCGGGGTTGGTAATCATGCCACCGCCGCTGTTGCTCCAGCCTGCGCTGCCGCTCAGCGTGATGCTGGGGTAGAAGGCGGCCCGGGCGGAGTTGGTGGCGTAGAACGCGCGTTCCAAGCTACGCTCCGCCGCCCGTACGTCGGGACGGCGGGAGAGGAGCTGCAGGGGAATACCTGCCTGTAGGTGGTCGGGATAGTCCTGTCCGGCCAGGGTGCCACGCTCATAATCGCGCGGGGTCTCTGCCAGCAGGGCGGAAAGGCTGTTGCGCGTGGTGTTGCGCTGCTCCTTCAGGGTCAGCACCTGTGCCTCCGCGCTCAGGGCGGCGGCTTCCATCTGTGCGGCGGAGGCCTCGTCGGCCATGCCCGCCTTCATCAGCGCGCGGGTGGCGGCGGCGCTTTCCTTCCACGACTGTGCGGTGCGGGTGGTGATGTCAATCTGCTCGTCGAGCATCAGCAGCGTGTAATAAACGTTGGCGATGCCGGCGATGACCTGCGTGCGCACGGCCTGGCTGTAATCTTGCGAGTAGGCCAGCAGGGCCTTCTGCTGCCGCTCGGCATTGCGCAGCTTGCCGAAGAGGTCGAACTCCCACGAGGCGGTGACGGGCAGCGAGTAGGTCTGCGTGGCTTTGCCGTGGTCCCAGCTGCTCACTGTGCCTTGTGGGGCCAGCGCCAGCGAGGGCAGGTAGGCCAGGCGGGCGGAGAGCAGGGTGGCTTCGGCCTCCTTCACGCGTTGCAGGGCGCTCAGGTAGTCGGTGTTGGCCGACAGTCCCTGCTCGATGAGGGCCTGCAGGTGGGGGTCGGTGAAGACCTCGCGCCAGCTCTGGTCGGCGATGGAGGCGGTATCATCGGCCGCCACCTCCTGTCCGTACAGTTGTTCCGGCGTTTCCTGTACGGGCTTGTAGTGGGTATAGATGCCGCAACTGCTCATGAGCAGGGCGGAAGCGGCCATCAGGGGGATGTATCTTGTTCTTTTCATTTCTTTATTCCGTTCATTTCTCAATGTTGTTGTTCTTCCCTTTCCTTGTGGCTGCGTTCCATCTCCAGTCGAACCTGTTCGTCCATTTCCACCTGCATCGGCTTGCGCACCTTTTCCTGCAGGTATTCGAAGACGATGTAGAACACGGGCACCACGAACAGCAGGGCCAGCGTACCGATGGCCATACCGCCTACGACACCCGTACCGAGCGACGAGTTACCGTTGGCACCGGCACCGGTAGAGAACATCAGCGGCAGCATACCGAAGATCATGGTGAGCACCGTCATCAGGATGGGGCGCAGACGCACCTGGGCGGCGGTGTAGGCCGACTCGATGATGCCCATGCCTTTGCGGCGGCGTTCGACGGCGAACTCCGTAATCAGGATGGCCGTCTTGGCCAGCAGACCGATCAGCATGATGACACCTGTCTGCAGGTAGATGTTGTTCTCTAAGCCGAACAGCTTGGCGAAGAGGAAGGAGCCCATCAGACCGAAGGGTACGGACAGGATGACCGCCCAGGGAATGAGGAAGCTCTCGTAGAGGCAGACGAGGATGAGGTAGATGAGGAACACGCAGACTCCGTAGATGAATACGGTGCCGGAGCCGCTGGCGTTGTTGGCCTCCTCACGCGCCATGCCGCCGTACTCGTAGCTGTAGCCGGCAGGCAGGACGGCCTGGGCCACTTCGGCGATGGCTTTCTGTCCCTCACCCGTGGAGTAACCCTCGGCCACGCTCGCGTTCACGGTGATGGAACTGTAGAGGTTGAAGCGATTGTCGGTCTCC
>JAQXRG010000100.1 GCA_029218405.1 Bacteroidales bacterium | reverse complement strand
GGCCGTGCTTCACGGCAGAAGTGTGGTTCACCGCAGAAGTGGGTTCGCCGCAGGACTGTGCTTCACCGCAGAAGTATGGCTCATCGCACGGCGACGCACTCAATCTCCACGAGCGCTCCCTTGGGCAACGCCTTGACAGCCACGGCCGAACGGGCGGGGAACGCGCCTTCGAAATGGCGGGCATAGACGGCGTTCATCTCGGCGAACATGGCCATGTCGGCCAGGAACACGGTGGTCTTCACGACCTGGGCGGTGGTGAGCCCGGCCTCGGCCAGGATGTTCTCGATGTTCTGGAACACGCGTTCTGTCTGCTCGGCAATGCCGCCTTCGACAAACTCGCCTGTGGCCGGATCTACCGGAATCTGGCCGGAGAGGAATACCATACCGTTCACTTCAACTGCCTGGCTGTAAGGGCCGATGGCCGCAGGAGCCTTCTCTGTAAAAATCACTTTCTTCATGTTCGTATCCTTTCAATTAAATAGATTTGTGGGGCAAAAATAGAAAAAATATTCCAAAGAATAGGATATTTCAAGAAAAGTTTCTATCTTTGCATTGCGTTTGGGAAAACAAGGGGCTTTGCCCGTCCCTTCGTGACTCCCCGCACTCCTTATTAAATATATAACAAAGAAAATAAAACAAACAATCATTTATAACAGCCGTCCGAGAAAAACCCCAATAAGCGGCAGGCGCCTTGTGACGCGCGGCCGACTTCCTTTCTTTCTTGGCAGCTAAAATTCAATTACACTCTATACTATATGTATAACATTATTCAATTAAACGACAAGGATTTGTCCGAACTGCAGGAGATTGCCAAAGAGTTGGGTCTCAACAAAACCAGCGGCCTGGCCAAGGAAGAGCTGGTGTACCGCATTCTGGACGAACAGGCAATTGCGGAAGCCGCCAAGAAATCGGCGGGCGGCAAGCAGAACGATGACCGTAAAGAGTCAGGACGCAAGCGCTCGCGCATCAGTGTGAAGAAGGAAGGCGACAAGGTCTATACGGCCACCAAGGACAAGGCCCAGAAACTGGAGGCCAACACGCCCCAGCTGCCGAGTTCCGCTCCCCTCTTCAAGGAGGACGGCGACGCACCTGCCACCGACAACCCGGCCGCTCCGGAACCTGCCGACGGGACCAACGAGGCCGCACCGGCCGACAAGCCCAAGAAGAGAGGACGCAAGCCGGGCTCGAAGAACAAATCGACACTGGCCAAAGAGGCCGCAGCCAATGACACCGACCTGGAAAACGGCAACGGACAACCGGCGGAACTCCCCACGGAACCGGCCGCTCCCAATGACCTGGAGGAAGAACTTCCTCCCCTGAACCTCAACGCGGCTGATGACTTTATTCCCATCGAGGACCTTCCCTCGGAAAAGGCGGACATCCCGTCGGAACTGCTGGGCAAGTTTGAGGCTACAAAAGTGGAACCGCCCACCCAGCCGACAGCTCCCGACAACAACAAGGAGAACAACCGGAACCGCTTCCAGAACAACAACCGCCAGCAGCGCTTCCAGAACCGCAACAACAAGCAACAGAACAACAACAATCCTGCCAAGGACAACGCCGAGACGGCTCCCTATGCGGAAAACGGCGCGCAGGAACCCAAGCTGCCGGCGGAGAAACCCTACGAGTTTGACGACATCCTTCAGGGTACCGGCGTGCTGGAAATCATGCCCGACGGCTACGGATTCCTCCGCTCATCGGACTATAACTACCTTTCATCGCCGGACGACATCTACGTGTCGCAGGCCCAAATCAAGCTGTTCGGACTGAAGACCGGCGACGTGGTGGAAGGCACCATCCGCCCGCCCAAGGAAGGCGAGAAGTATTTCCCCTTAGTGAAAGTATCGAAAATCAACGGCATGGACCCCAGCTTGGTGAGAGACCGGGTGCCCTTCGACCACCTGACACCGCTCTTCCCGGACGAGACGTTCAAGCTGTGCAAGGGCTATGACGACAACCTTTCGGCCCGCGTGGTGGACCTCTTCGCTCCTATCGGCAAGGGCCAGCGCGCCCTTCTCGTGGCCCAGCCCAAGACCGGTAAGACCCTGCTGATGAAGGACATCGCCAACGCCATCGCCGCCAACCATCCGGAAGTCTATATGATTATGCTGCTGATTGACGAGCGTCCGGAGGAAGTGACCGACATGGCCCGGAGCGTCAAGGCCGAGGTCATCGCCTCGACATTCGACGAGCCCGCCGAGCGCCACGTGAAAATCGCGGGCATCGTGCTGGAAAAGGCCAAGCGAATGGTGGAATGCGGACACGACGTGGTCATCTTCCTCGACTCCATCACCCGTCTGGCACGCGCCTACAACACCGTGTCGCCCGCTTCGGGCAAGGTGCTCTCGGGCGGTGTGGATGCCAACGCGCTCCACAAGCCCAAGCGCTTCTTCGGCGCGGCCCGCAACATCGAGGGAGGCGGCTCGCTGACCATCATCGCCACCGCCCTGATTGACACGGGCTCGAAAATGGACGAGGTCATCTTCGAGGAATTCAAGGGTACGGGCAACATGGAACTGCAGCTGGACCGCAACCTGAGCAACAAGCGCATCTTCCCGGCCGTGAACATCACCGCCTCCAGCACCCGCCGCGACGACCTGCTGCAGGACAAGACCACCCTCGACCGGATGTGGATCCTGCGCAAGTACCTGAGCGACATGAACCCGCTGGAAGCCATGGACTTTGTGAAGGACCGACTGGAGAAAAGCAAGGACAACGAGGAGTTCCTGATGAGCATGAACTCGTAAGGGCGTGACTCCCTCCTGACACCCTAAAAAAAGCCAACCGCTTTCCCGCCGCCCTCTCCCTTGCCGGAGGAGGCGGCTGTCGGAAAGCGGTTGGCTTTATCCGTACCCGGAGAGGGGTCAGAACGGCAGGTCGTCCGTAGCGCTGCCCGAGCCGAAGTCGGTGGGCTGCTGGGGAGCCGCCGGCGCGCCGATGGGCGGGAATCCCGGCTGCGGCATGGGCGGAGGAGTGGGCTGCATGCCTTGGGCGGCCACGCGCTCTACCTTCCAGGCGCGGATGGAGTTGAACCAGCGTCCCTGCCACTCGCGGGCGTCAATGTCGAACGACACGTTGAGCTCCTCGCCGATCTGTATGTTGAACTGCTGGATCTTGTCGGCTCCGAACACGTCGAAACACATCTTCCGGGGGTACTGGTCGTGTGTCTCGATGACGTACTCCTGCACCTTCCATTCATTCCCATTTCTTGAAACACCGCCTCTGGGTTCGAGCACGGCAATCACTTTACCTTGTAATTCCATATCTGTATTTTTTGAATTCGGTCACGAATTTACGTTTTTCTTCAGAACCTCGCTAATTTTTATCGGCTTTTTTATGTGTCATCCGTAATCTTTTCGTAACTTTGGCACATAATTCGATACTAATATAACGATTACAAAAAATACTGAACCATGAAATTTACTGTTTCGAGCACCGCACTGTTCAGCCGCCTGCAGGCCATCAGTCGCGTCATCAACTCCAAGAATTCCTTACCCATCCTCGACTGCTTCTTGCTGGAACTGCGTGACGGCACGCTGTTCATGACCGCGTCGGACAACGAGACGACCCTCTCCACCTCTGTCGAAGTGAACGAAGCCGAGGAAGACGGACGCTTTGCCGTCAACTCGAAAACCTTGCTGGAAGCGCTGAAGGAGATTTCGGAACAACCCCTGGCCTTTACCATCAACCTGGGCAACCTGGAAGTCACCGTAGAGTATATGAACGGGAAGTACAACCTGATGGGACAGAACGCCAGCGACTATCCGGAAGCGAAGTCGCTGGGGGCCAACGCCGTGGAAATGTCGCTCGGCACCGACCTGCTGCTCGGCAACATCAACCGGTGCCTCTTCGCCACGGCCGACGACGAGCTGCGCCCGGTGATGAACGGCATCTATTTCGACATCACGGCCGATGACCTCACCCTGGTGGCATCGGACGGACACAAGCTGGTGCGCTGCAAGACTTTCCAGGCTCATGGCGACGAGAAGGCGGCCTTCATCCTCCCGAAAAAGCCGGCGAACATGCTGAAGAACCTGCTCCCCAAGGAAGAGGGGGACGTGCGCATCGGCTTCGATGACCGCAACGCCACGTTCACGACCTACAACTACCAGATGGTGTGCCGCCTCATCGAGGGACGCTATCCGAACTATACCTCCGTCATCCCGCAGAACAACCCGCACCGCGCCACCATCGACCGCGCCGGATTCATCAGCGCCCTGCGCCGCGTGTCGGTGTTCTCCTCGCAGGCCAGCAGCCTCATCAAGCTGAGCCTGGGCCAGGACACCGTGAAGATCTCGGCACAGGACATCGACTTCTCCACCTCGGCCGAAGAGACCATCGCCTGCCAGTACGACGGGAACGCCATGAGCATCGGCTTCAAGTCGAACTTCCTCATCGACATCCTGAACAACATCCCCTCGACGAACATCATCATCGAGCTGGCCGACCCGTCGCGCGCGGGGGTCATCGTGCCGGAAGAGCAGCAGGAGGGCGAGGACCTGCTGATGCTGCTGATGCCCATGATGCTGAACGACTGACGCACCTCCCCAACCAACGTAAAAAAAAGTAAACGAGAAAACATGAAACTGAACCTGAAGAACCCGCTGGTTTTCTTCGACCTGGAGACAACCGGCACGAATATCAGCTCCGACCGCATCGTCGAAATCTGTTACCTCAAGGTCTATCCCAACGGCAACGAAGAGGCCAAGACCTTGCGCATCAACCCTGAAATGCACATCCCGGAGGCCTCGACGGCCATCCACGGCATCCACGACGAGGATGTGGCCGACTGCCCTACCTTCAAGGAAGTGGCGAAGGACATCGCCAAGGACCTGGAGGGGGCGGACATCGCCGGCTTCAACTCGAACCGCTTCGACGTTCCGGTACTGGTGGAGGAATTCCTCCGCGCGGGCATCGACATCGACCTGACACGCCGCAAGTTCGTGGACGTGCAGGTGATTTACCATAAGCTGGAACAGCGCACGCTCTCGGCGGCCTACAAGTTCTACTGCGGGAAGAACCTGGAAGACGCGCACACGGCCGAAGCGGACACCCGCGCCACGTACGAGGTGCTGAAGGCCCAGCTGGACAAGTATCCCGACGTGCTGGCGAACGATGTCAGCTTCCTGTCGGAATACTCGAGCTACAGCAAGAACGTGGACTTCGCCGGACGCATCGTGTATGACGACCAGAACGTGGAAGTGTTCAACTTCGGCAAGTACAAAGGACAGCCCGTGGCGGAAATCCTGCGGCGCGACCCGGGCTACTACGGCTGGATACTGAACGGCGACTTCACGCTGAACACGAAGAACGTATTGACCAAAATCCGCCTGAGAGGCAGTACATTGCTGAAATAAGACCATGCTGCAAGGAAAGAAAATCGTAGTGGGCATCACGGGCAGCATCGCCGCCTACAAGGCGGCGGTACTGGCCCGGGGCCTCGTCAAGAAAGGGGCGGAGGTGCAGATCGTCATCACGCCCGCCGGCAAGGAGTTCATCACGCCGGTCACCCTCTCGGCGCTGACCAGCAAGCCGGTCATCAGTGAGTTCTTCGCCCAGCGCGACGGCAGCTGGCACAGCCATGTGGACCTCGGCCTGTGGGCCGACGCCATGGTGATCGCCCCCGCCACCGCCTCGACCATCGGGAAAATGGCCAACGGGGTGGCCGACAACATGCTGGTGACCACCTACCTGTCGATGAAGGCGCCGGTCTTCATCGCCCCGGCCATGGACCTCGACATGTTCGCCCATCCCTCGACCCGCCGCAACCTGGACCTGCTCCGCTCCTACGGCAACCACATCATCGAGCCGGCCGAGGGCG
>JAQXRG010000099.1 GCA_029218405.1 Bacteroidales bacterium | reverse complement strand
AGCTGCCTATGAAATACTGGGAGGCAGAACCTCCGGCCGGTCCGCCGGGGTTGATGTTGCAGAAGAGCATCCACTTTTCCTCGCCGCTACCGTCCACGGTCAGTTTCACCAGGTCGGGACATTCCCATACTCCGCCATGGCAACCGTAGTCCTTTCCGAAGGAACTTTCGTACGTCCAATCTCTGAGGTTTGTCGAGGAGTAAATCTGCATTTCCTGTCCCACGGCAAGGAGCATGTTCCAAAATCCTGCCTCGGCATTCCAGAACACTTTGGGGTCGCGGAAATCGCGTGCCGGAGAAGTGATGATGGGATTGAGGCTGTACTTCGTGAAGGTCTGTCCTCCGTCTGTACTGTATGCCATGCTCTGTGTCTGGTTCGCGCCGGCTGTGGTGTAGAAGGCCACTATGGTGTTTGCCCCATAGCCTGCGGTGTTCTCTTCGTCCACCACGCACGAGCCACTGAAGATGGCACCGAGTCCGTCGGGTCTGATTGCAACGGGCTGGTGTGTCCAATGCACAAGGTCGGTGCTCGTGGAGTGCCCCCACGACATGTTTTCCCATTGCGAACCGTAAGGGTTGTATTGGTAGTAGAGGTGCCATACGCCGTCCTTGTAGAACATGCCGTTGGGGTCGTTCATCCAGCCGCAGGCCGGCGAGTGGTGGTAGAGGGGACGGTGCTGCTCGCGGTTGGCAGTGTCGAAGGTATCGGCATAGGTCATCCGTTTCCAGCAGGCGAAGTCGCCGATGCTGCCGTTCGAGCGTGGAGTACCCTGAAAGGTGATGTCGAGCAGTTCGCCTTCGCCCACTTCATAAGGCACGAAGTAGTCGGCCTTTTCGGTGGCTAACTTGCAGTTGAAGGTCTTGACGAGCTGGTTGTCCTTAATGACGCGGATGTGCGCGTTATCTTCTTTCTCCTCGACGGGCAGCAGCAAGTATTTCTTGGGTGTGTCCAGTCGCAGCAGTGCATGGCGGCTGCTGAGGAATTCCGCTTTCTGCGCGCCTGCCGTGACGGCGAGGAACAGGGTGGCGGTGAAGGTCAGTAATCTTTCTGTTTTCATATTCTGTTCGGTAAGCAAATGTAAGTTTATGATATGTTTTTCGTTCTCATGTATCCTGTCAACAATCTTTCTACCTTAAAAAAAGTGTTATACCTAAAAAAGGAAGGCCAACCCCTGTACTTTCACAAGCTGGAGGCTGGCCCTATTGTCCCTTCTAACCTAACCTCATTATAAGTGTAACATCTCTGTCTTCTTGTTTACGGAGGCAAAATTACATCCGTTTTTCGGTTCAGGCTTGAACAAATGATGCAAGAATGTGCAAAAAGCGTTCATGTATCCATTCTGTGATGCATGATGTATCAATTGTAGCCTTTGTTTTGCGTGTACAGACCCGGTACGTAGTACATCTGGTTGTACGGCACTGGCCAGAACTCGTTCTTCTCCGGCGTGAACCGTGCGTCCTTCAGGTACTGGGCGTAGGTCTGTCCATCGTAGGTGTCCTGTTGCTCGGAGGCAAAGTAAGCGTTCAGGGTCTGCGAGGCGATGCCCCAGCGGCGCAGGTCGAAGAAACGGCTGCTCTCCATGGCCATTTCGAGCCGGCGTTCCCAGCGCACGCACTGGCGGGCGATGTCCTGGCTGGCGAAATACCCGGCGGGGTAGAGATTGATCTCCACCTGGTCAGCGGCGTAGGCGATGTGCTTCGCTACGGAGTTCTTGGCGCGGTTACGGATATCGTTGACAATCTGTTCGGCTTCCGGCAGCTGGTTCAGCTCCACGAGGGCTTCGGCCCGCATCAGCATTACATCGGTGTAGCGGAACACGTAGTCGTTCATGGCGAAGGCCTGCCAGGGCTGGTTGAAGGTCTCTCCCTTCGAGCGCTGCGGCACGTCCTTCAGCGAGGTGTAGTAGCCGTAGGTGTTCGGCGTGCGCGAGTTGGCGGTTGTCTGCGTGTATTCCTCCTCGTACTTGTAGGGGAAGGTGGGCATGCCCACGGTGTGGAAGAGGCGTGGATCCCATTTCTGGCTGGTGGGCTGTCCGTTCTTCGGGTAGTCGATGCGGTCGTTGTAGTGGTCGAACATCGGCAGTCCGTTCTCGGTCTTGAAGGCGTTTACCAGGTTCTGGCTGGGCTTGTGGAAGTCCCATCCGCACGACCACATTCCCCAGCAGCCGTTCAGCATGTTGCTCCAGTTGGCGCGTCCGTAGGTGGTGTTGTCGTCCTTGTAGTCGCTCATCTGGACGGCGAAGATGCTTTCCTTCGAGTTCTTGTAGTCGGGCAGGAAGATGTCACCAAAGTCTTCCAGGTAACCGTACTGAGAGGTCTTCACCTCATTGGTGTAGTTCACCACCTTCTGCAGGTAGTCCTTGTTGAGGTGGGCGATTCCGGTATTCGACTCGTAGCCTTCGCCGTAGGCCTGGTTCAGGTAGCATTTGGCCAGGTAGCTGGCGGCGGCTATCTTGTTGACACGTCCGCCGTCCTTTTGTTGGGCAGGCAGCGTTTCGTATGCCTCCTCGAAGTCGGCTATGACCTTGTCGAAGAGCTGCTGGTAGGAGAACTCGTCGTTGCGCACGCTTTCGTGCGAGCCTTCGCGCACCACGTTCTCGTCAATCCAGGGGATGTTGTGGAACAGGGTCAGCAGCTTGTAATAGAAGTGTCCGCGCAGGAACTTCACCTCGGCCTTGCGCTGTGTCACCGTGGCGGCGTCCAGTCCTTCGTAGTCTTCGAGCGAGATGAGGGCCTTGTTGCAGCGGGCGATGGCGCAGTAGAGGCGGTACCACAGCTCGTCCATGTGGTTGGGGGTGGCCGGGGTCAGGGTGGAGAACACTTCTACGGAGTGGTATTCCGTGTCGGTCGTTCCCGATCCGCCTTTCAGGCAGTCGTCACTGGCCAGGTCGCCGTACGGCCAGAGGTTAAACGGATAGGTGTACCAGCAGTCGCCCAGCATGGCGTAGGCGGCGGTGACCATTTCCTCCTGGTGGGAAAAGGCGGTGTCCTCGTCAATCTTGCCTTCGGGAGCCACGTCGATGAAGTCGTCGCAGGCGTTGAAGGACAGGCCGAGTGTGGCGGCCAACAATATATTCTTGAATCTGATTGCTTTCATGATGTTCTTGTTTTTTATGCGATGATGATATGATGTTCAAAGTCAGTGGGTTGGTATCAGAATCCTAACTGCATGCCGAAGGAGAGCGACATGGGGCGCGGATAGGCCCATGCGGTGTTCTCGGGGTCAGAGCAGGTCAAGCTGCTGCTCTTCAAGGTGAGCAGGTTGCTGCCCGATACATAGAAGCGGGCACTGGTCATCTTGAGCTTGCTGACGGCCTTCTGCGGCACGTTGTAGCCGATCTGCAGGGTACGGAGCTTCAGGTAAGAGCCACTTTCCACGAAGTAGCTTGACACGCGGCCTTCGTCGCCCACGTTGTTGGTGGTCAGTGCCGGGATGTCCGACGAGGTGTTGTCGGTGGTCCAGGCGTTCAGCAGCCGGTTGCCCTTGTTTGAGCCGGCATCTGTCAGGCTCCAGAAGTCGGTCTGGAACTTCTGGTCGTTATAGACATCCTGTCCGTACACGCCCTGCCAGAACATGGAGAAATCGAAATCCTTGTAGCTGAGCGCGATGTTCAGACCGTAGGAGAACTTGGGCACGGGGTTGTAAATCCAGTCTTGGTCTTCGGCGTTGATGATGCCGTTGTGGTCCAGGTCGGCGTACTTCAGACCGCCCACACGGGCACCCGGCTGGCCGGAAGCGTCCACTTCCGCCTGGTTCTGGTAGAGTCCTTCTACGATGTAGCCCACACGCGAGCCGTACGGCTTTTTGGCTTCCACGAGGTTCTGGGTCGTGGTGTGCTGGTAGGAACCGGTGGTGGTTTCGGGCAGGTAGGTCACCTTGCTGCGGAAGAAGTCAAGGTTTCCCTTGATGTCGTAGTCCACTCCGCCCAGGTTGTTCCGGTAGCCAAGGGTGTATTCCATGCCCCAGTTCTGGAGGCTGGGTCCGTTCACCCATGAGGCACCGCCTTCTCCCCATGCGGCGAGGTAGGCCGGGTTGATGAGCATGTCATCCACCTTCTTGATATAGTAGTCCACGGTGCCGTAGAGGCTGTTGCCGAAGAGGTTGAAGTCTGTACCGAGGTTCCACTGCGTGGTCGATTCCCATTTCAGGTTGTTGTTGGCGGTCTGGTAGGTGCGGAAGCCCGATGGGAGTGTTCCCGAACCTTGCAGCAGGAGGTCGTAGGCGGTGGATGTCACGCGGTCGGATCCGTAGTCAGCGATGTAGAGGCCGTAGCGGGCATCGTTCGAGATGGCCTGGTTACCAGTCTTTCCCCACGAGCCGCGGAGTTTCCATTCGTCCATCCAGTCGGCCTGGATGTGTTTCGAGAGGCGGTAGCCGAGGGTGATGGCCGGGAAAGTACCGTAGCGGTTGTTGCGGCCGAAGCGGGAGCTGCCGTCGCGACGGATAGTGAACGAGGCCAGTACGAGGTCTTTCCAGTTGTAGTCCACTTTCCCGAAGAACGATACCAGGGCGTAGCCTTCCTGTACGCCGGTAGAGCGGCGGGTGCCGGTGGAGGCGTCGGGCCACATGTAGTCATAGTCTTCGAGGGCGAAGTTCTCCGCATAGCCCGAGAAGTCCACACTGTTCTGGCGGAAGAGTTCCATACCGGCCAGGAAGTTGAAGGTGTGTTCGTCCCAGAGGGTGGTGTTGTAGGTGGCGGTGTTCGACCATGTCCATTCCAGTCTGTTGGCGTGGCTGAGGGTCACACTGGGCACGTTGTTGTTCACGATGTCCGAGTGGAAGGTCTGGTTCACCGAGTGGATGAACGACGAGGTGTGGTCAATACCGAAGTTGGAACGGAGCGTCAGTCCTTCGAGGGGCTTGATGTCGATGTAGGCGTTGCCGAACATGCGCCAGGTCTTCAGGCGGTTGTTGCGGTTGTAGTACAGCTCGCGCAAGGGGTTGTGACGGTCGCTCATGCCGCCCACGGGGCCGCTGAAGGTGGTGCCGTCTTCTTCGTAGATAGGTACGGTGGGGGCCATTTTCAGGGCGTTCTCCATCGGATGGCTGTCCACCTGGGTGGTATAGGTCACGGTCAGGTTCTCGCCCACGGTGACCATCTTGTTGACATTGTAGCTCATGTTCAGACGGGCGGAGATGTTGCTGAAGTCGGTGTACTTCAGGATGCCCTGATTGTTCTTGAAGCCCACGGAGAAGAGGGCGGAATACTTGTCGGTGGCGTTGGAGAGCGAGAGGTCATAGCTCTGCTGCAGGCCGGTGCGCGAGATGGCTTTCAGCCAGTCGGTGTCAGAGTAGCGCATGGTCTGCTTCTGGTTGATGTAGCCGCCGTAGAGGCCGTTTACTGTATATTCCTTGTACGAGCCGGTGGCAGGGTCGTAGGCCCGGATGGGCGTACCGCTGGCTGCCTGGAGATTCAGTCCGTAGTTGCCGGCGTAGGCGACAGGGTCCAGTCCGTCGTTCAGGGCGGCCTGTGCCATGGCGGTGGCATATTCCGCCGTGTTGCAGAGGTCCATGGTGGACTGCGAGGTATAGAACTGGGCGGTCAGGTTGGCCGAGAAGTCCACTTTCACCTTGTCGCCTTTCTTTCCTTTACGAGTAGTGATGATGATGACACCGTTGGCGGCGCGCGATCCGTAGATGGAGGCCGAGGCGGCGTCCTTCAGCACCTGCATGCTTTCGATATCGTTCATGTTCAGCGAGTTCAGCGAGGCAGTCGTAGGCACGCCGTCAATGATGTACAGTGGATCCTGCGAAGCGTTGAACGACCCGATACCACGGATGCGTACGGTACCCGTTCCCGAGGGAGATCCGTCGGTGGTTACGGTCATACCGGCCACTTTTCCCTGCAGGGCCCGCATCGGGTCGGTGTCGGCCGAGGTCTTCAGGTCCTTGGGTTGCACCACAGCCACCGAACCGGTCAGGTCGGCCTTGCGCTGGGTGGTATAGCCGGTCACCACCACTTCTCCCAGTGTTTGGGTGTCTTCCTGAAGGACGATGCGCAGGTTCGGTCCAGCTGTCACTTCTTGTGTCACATATCCCACATAACTGATGACCAAGGTGGCTCCTTTAGTGGCGTTGAGTTGGAAATTGCCGTCGAAGTCGGTGATGGTACCGTTCGTGGTGGCTTTTTCTTGTACGGTAGCGCCGATAATGGCCTCGCCGTTGGCGTCGGTCACTGTCCCGCTGACTTCCAGGGTTTGTGCGGCTGCGAGGGTGTAAGCCATCAGCAGCAGTGCGCTCAGCAAAAATCTTCTTACTGTTTCCATAAGAAAAGGTTGTTTTGTTTGTTAATAATTAGGTTTTCAGAAAAGGTTCTTTTTAGTTATAACTAATCTGCCGCAAAAGTAGGGAGAAGGGGGCGGTGAGGTGGAAAAAAAACGTTCCGTGTCAGCAAAAAATGTTTCGATGTATCATTTCTTGCCGATATGGAACGAATTTTAGGGAGACGAACGATGAAAATGGGCAGAAGCAGGCTCATCCGAACAAGTCGTCTAGGGTGACGACCCGCTGGAAGACACCACTGTGGATACCCTGCTTGAGGCCGTAGGTGGTCACTAAGGTCATCTGTACGGTTCTGCCGCTTGCCCATTTGTCCGCTGATCCAGTTCAGCCGCGTGCACAGTGTCTGTTCGTAGTCGTTGCTCACGCTGAAGGGAGCGTTGACAAACTTCATCTCGCACACGTTGACCACCCGGTCCTCCCGCGAGATGATGAGGTCAATCTGCATGCCCGGGTGCTCGTCGGTGCCCCGGAGGTTCCATCCGGAGGCTTCGCAGGCGACTCCTGTGATGCCCAGCGCACGCTTGACTCCTTCCAGATGGACCAGACAGGCATTCTCGAAGGCTCTTCCCCGCCAGGTGTTCAGCTGGGGCAGGTTCTCGTGGTCCTGCCAGAAGGTGTGGCTTCTTCCCTTTCCCTCCACCTGTTCCAGGTAGAACAGGCAGAACGGGTCGGTCAGCCGGTACAGCAGCTGGCGCTTGCTGTTCCCGAAGGGGCGGTAGCATTCGATGAAGTCGCTGGCCTCCAACGTGCGGAGCAGGGTGGTCAGTCCTTTCCCTGATTCGATGCCTGTCTGTTGGCTGATTTCCTCCCGGCTGCATCCCTGCCGGTGCCGGGCCAGTAGGGTGACGACGGTCTTGTACCGTTCCGGCGAGCTGAAGATGGAGTTGAACAAGCGGGTGAATTCCATCTTCAGCTTGGCCTTCTTCGAGAAGAACAGCTCGTCGATGGTCTGTGCCAGACTGAGTCCCGGACGCACATAGCTGATGTACATGGGAATGCCGCCGAGGGTCATGTACAGTTGCAGGATGTCGTACCGGCTCATGGTGACTCCCTGTTGGGTCAGCAGTCGTTCGGTTTCCGACAAGGTGAACGGCGATAGCTGCAGTTCGGCGTTCACCCGGTCGTACAGTCCGCCATACGAATTGATGAGGTTGTCCTTTATCCACGAGGTGGCCGAACCGCAGACAATCAACAGCAGCTGGTCTTGTTCGGCTCCCCATCCGTTCCAAAAATGCTCAAAGGCGGTGATGAAGCCCGCATGCTGGGTGTCCATCCAAGGCATTTCGTCGATGAAGACCACTTGTCGTTCGTCTGTGTCCTTTTGGAGCAGCAGCGTACGCAGGCGGTCGAAGGCTTCCTGCCAGTTCGAGGGAGGCGTGGTGGCCTCCAGTCCGTAAAGGACAAGGCTGGAGTGGAAGGCCAGTAGCTGGGCCGACAGCAGGCTTTTCCCTTTCAGCTCGACGGGCGACAGCCCTGTGTGATAGAAGGCGAAACGGTTCTTGAACACTTCCCGTACGAGGAAGGTTTTCCCCACCCGCCGGCGTCCATAGACGGCGACCAGTTGTGCCTGATGCAGGTGGAAGAGGCGCATCAGTTCCTCCTGTTCTTGCTTTCTTCCGATAATGTTGCTCATACTGTTGTCCGTTAGTGGTTGGATATGAAGCTGTAAAGTAACGGATTCTTTCGCTGACCACCAAGCGGGACGGTGCTTATTTGTCCACGAACGCACTAAATACCCGTTTCGTGGACGAATAAGGAACTTCGGAACTCAGCTTCTCCACTCGCCCGGACTCTTGCCGTACTCGTCCTTGAAGCACTTGGCAAAGTAGGAGGGAGCACTGAACCCTGTGTCGTAGGCGATTTCGGAAATGGACTTGTCGGTGGTTTCCAACAGTCGGCGGGCCTTCTCCACACGCGACTTGCGCAACAGTTCCACGGGCGACAGGCCGGTCAGTGCCTTGGTCTTCCGGTAGAGCTGTACACGGCTCATGCCGATTTCTTCGCCGATGCGCTCCACGCTGAAGTCCGCGTCGGCCAGGTGCTGCTGGATGATGCCGCGCAGGCGTTCCACAAAATTGCTGTCGCGGTCGTCGGCGGCCGGAACGGCAACGGGCTTCTCCGCTGTCAGTCCTTTGCTGAACACCCGCCGCAGCGTACGCCGGGAGGCCAGCAGGTTGTCGATGCGGGCGGTCAGTACGGAGGCGGTGAATGGCTTGGTGATGTAAGCGTCCGCCCCATGGGCGTAGCCCTCCACCCGTTGTTCCTCCAGCGTGCGGGCGGTGAGCATCAGCACGGGGATGTGACAGGTCACAGGGTCCCGCTTCACTTCGCTGCACATCTCCAGTCCGTCCATGACGGGCATCATCACATCACTCACTATCAGGTCGGGGACAATCCGCCGTGCTTCTTTCAGCCCTTCCTTGCCGTCGGCGGCCAGGGTCACGTGGTGGTGTTCTTGCAATAGGGTCTTGACCAGCAGGCGCACGTCGGGATTGTCGTCCACCACCAGCACTTCAGGCAGCTCACCGTCCGGCTTGTCCGTTGCCTCGACAATTCTTCCGGCGGTGGTCGATGCGGGGGCGGCAGGCTCTTCCGGCAGGTCGCCGAGCTGTTCCGTACCGATTTTCCGGAAGTCCAGTATCTCATCGACCAGCTGCTTCAGCCGTTCCAGGTTGCGGTGCATCATCTCCACGAGCTGCCGCTGCGGACCTTTCAGGCTCTTGTCCGCCGCCAATTGTTCGGCAGGACCGGCGATGAGGGTGAGGGGGGTGCGCAGCTTATGGCCTACGTTCGTAAAGAACACTAACCGGGCGTCGGCCATGTCCTCCAGCTGCTTGTACAGCTGTTGCAGTTCGTCGTTGCGTTGCTCCAGTTGCTGGTTCAGCTGCTGTTGTTCTACGTTGAGTTGCTGCAGCTCCTCGTTGAGGCGCGACTTGGTCACGTAGGCCCGGAAGGCGATGACCGACAGAGCCATGATGAGCACGACCAGCAGGAGGAAGAAGGTGATGACCTTCCGCTGTACGTTTACCTGCGAGAAGTAGGTGTCCAGTTTGCGATGGACCGTTTCCAGCTCCCCGCTCACCCGCTGCTGCTCGCGGTACTGCATCTTCAGCAGTTCTGCGTTGCGGATATCGACCACTGCCGAGTGTAGCAGGTTGTTGCGCTCAAAGGGTTGCCCGTTCAGGATGCGGAGTGCCAGTTGCGTCAGCTCCAGGCCTTGGGTGGGATAGATATAGGTGGCCTGCAGGATACCGTCCAGCACAAGGTCGATGCCGCCGCCGGGCGTGGGCAGTGCGTCCACCCCGTAGTAGCGGATGTCCTGTTGCCCGTGTTCCATCGCCACCTGCCGGGCGCCCATGGCCAGTCGGTCGTTGTGTCCGAACAGGCAGTCGATGTCCAGGTCGGGATGCAGCCGCAGGATCTCCTCCATGGCCGCCCGCCCGCTCAGCTCCGTCCAGTCGCCCAGTTCGGAGGAGACCAGTTGGATGTCGGGATAGTCGGCCAGTGCCTCCAGAAAGCCTCGGTGGCGCTCAATGGCGGGCGAAGACCCCTTCAGTCCTGTAATCTCCACCAAGGTCCCCTTCCGCTCCATCTGTTCGGCGATGAGGTGTCCCATGGTGTGCCCGATTTCGTAGTTGTCGGCTCCCATGTAGGCAGTGTATTTGTCGCTGTTGGTCTTCCGGTCGAAGAGGATGACGGGGATGCCCCGGTCGTAGGCCTCATCGACGACGGCGGAGAGGGTGGAGGCCTGGTTGGGAGCCACGATGAGCAGGTCCACCTTTTCTTCGATGAAATGGCGCACCTGTTCTATCTGCCTCTGGTCGTTGTCTTCAGCCGAGAGGAACTCCAGGTACACGTTGTTGTTGGCATAGCCGCCGATGGTCAGCTCGCGGTTCTGCTTGTTGCGCCAGATGTCCTCGCTGCATTGTGAAACGCCGATGTGCCACTGCTTCTCGCTCCGATTGCACGAAAGGCAGAGGAGGGCCAGCAGTACCGTCATCAGGACGGGGAGGCGGAACGATAGGGTAGAGTAGTGTCTCATAGATAGGATAGGTTTACATAGTACATAATTCTTCCACTTGTTTCTTGAAATCTTCTTTTTGCCGGGCTCGGTTCTTGACGGCACTGCGGTAATCCTGTCGGTAGTACGTGGGGGCATAGACCTGGTCGTCGGAGTATTCCGCCCACATGCTGTAGGCCCATTCATACGCCGTGTAGTAGTCCGCCCGCCGTTCCGGCAGGAGAGTGGCGGAGGAGATGGCTTGCAAGTTCTGGACGGATTCGCTGAAGTAGCCGGCAGTGGCCAGCAGGACAGAGCGATGGATGCGGCAGAGGTTCTGCAGGTCAGTGTCGTTCAAGGCTTCGGCCAGTTCCGTTTCCTGCTTGACGTAGTGCATGGCGGAGTCGAACCGATAGGTATGGTATTCCTCATAGATGGACTGACACCAGCGGAAACGGTCGCGCAGGTCCATGTCCGGATGGAACTGCCGTTTCAGGCTGTCAATGCGTGCTTCTTTCTGCCGGGTGAAGACAGCACGCCGTCCCAATACCCGCTCCAGTTCGGCGAAGACCGGGTGCCGGGCGTGGGCGTCCAGAAAGCAGAAGACGCATCCCAGAAAGATTCCTATTAACAAAGGTTGTCTCATATCATTCAGGTCATTGTGTGTCGCTGGCAAAGATAGCAATTGTTTTGAAATTACCATCGAATGTCACGGTTTTTTTAGCATGCATTCGCATGAAACATTTTTTGTATCTACTTGGATTTATCGGAATAATATTTGTAATAGATTGTATTACAATACTATAAAATCCTTTGATCCCTACTGGCAGCCTACCTGTATGCTACTGTCCCCTCCAAATATGCCTGTTCGTTCGCGACTTTGCATCAGCGGGTCGGAAATCTCCCATGCCCCCTGCGGAATACGAGTTATGTGTGTAATAAGATAAGTTCAGGAAACAGGTAAGAAGGAGGCGAAAAACCTGGGGGTGGATATGTTCCTGCTCGATGACGGCTGGTTCGGCAACGGTGAGAACGCCCGCAACCACGACCGTGCCGGACTAGGCGACTGGGAGGTGAACCACGCCAAGCTGCCCAAGGGCATCGGGGAGCTGTGCGACGCTGCCGCGGAGGCTGGTGTGAAGTTCGGCATCTGGATAGAGCCGGAAATGGTGAACCCCCGTTCCGAACTCTATGCGAAACATCCCGAATGGGTCATCCGCCAGCCCAACCGGGAGACGTACTACTACCGTAACCAGTTGGTGCTGGACCTGAGCAACCCCGAGGTACAGGACTATGTGTTTTCGGTGGTGGACCGTATCCTGACCGAGCATCCCCGCGTGGCGTACTTCAAGTGGGACTGCAACTCGCCCATCACCAATGTCTATAGTCCGTACCTGAAAGAACGGCAGGGGCAGCTGTATGTGGACCATGCCCGGGGCGTGACAGAGGTGATGCGCCGCGTGAAGGAGAAATACCCTGATGTGCCGATGATGCTCTGCTCGGGCGGTGGCGCCCGTTGCGATTACGAGGCGTTGAAATACTTCACCGAGTTCTGGTGCAGCGACAATACCGACCCCATCGAGCGGTGCTATATCCAGTGGGGATTCTCGCAGTTCTTTCCTGCCAAGGCCATGTGCGCCCATGTGACGAGCTGGAACAAGACGGCTTCCGTGAAATTCCGTACCGATGTGGCGTCGATGTGCAAGTTGGGCTTTGACCTGGGTCTGAAGGACCTTACTCCCGATGATCTGGCGTATTGCCAGACGGCGGTCGCCAACTGGAAACGGTTGCAGCCGGTCATCCTTGACGGCTGTCAATACAGTATATCCTGTGTGTGATACGGTTATGCAGGCCGCCTCGATTGTCTTCCAGCTTGTCCTTCATCCAGCTGGTGGCGCTTCCACAGGCAATGAGCACGATATCATCCCTGTTCTGCACCCAGCTCGACCAGAAATACTCCAGCTCCTCAACAAAATCGCTTCCTTGTGTGTCAATCCATGGCATCTCGTCAAAGAACAACACCTTGCGTTTTTCTGGGCTGGATGCCAGGTACCGTGCAAGTTGGATGAATGCCTCATGCCAGTTGTCTATCTCAGGCAAGTCATCCCTGTGCGAATAGTAGGCCAATGCTTCACGGAAGTTCTTCAGTTGTTCCGTTCTCTTTTTCTTATGCGCTCCGACGAAGTGAAAACTGTATTTGTCCTCAAAAAAACGGCGCACAAGGAAAGTCTTGCCTACACGGCGTCTGCCGTAAAGGATAATCATTTCCGAACGCTGTGAGTCCATTGCCCACTGCAGTTCCCGGCACTCTTGTGTCCTGCCAATCAGTCTTTCCATCTTTTCCTTATTTAGGTGGCAAAGTTATACAATCCATCAGTAAGAAGAAAGGGTTTTTGCCCAAATGTGGGGTAAAAGGTATAGATTTGGGCAAAAATCGATTGGTTTTTGCCCAAATGTAGGGTGTGATGCATAGATTTGGGCGAAACTGGTGATTCCAGCTCCTCGCACGCTCATGACTGGGTTCGTCACCTCCTCATGACTGAGTTTGTCACCCGCTGACGAACTAAGTCGTGACCACCTCACGACTGCGTTTGTCAGACCTTCATGACTGCGTTCGTGACGGTGCAAGAATGCCTGTCGTTAGGGGGTAAGGATGGGCATTCTTGTCCCCCAAGAACAGGCGTGCTGATTATCCCTTTCTGTAATTTTTGGAAACATTGCTGTTTCCTGCACTTTTTCTTATATAATATATTGTTGAACAAATAGATAAGTCGGTAACAGAAGGGTGACAGAGGTGACAGAAAAGGGGTAAATATACATTATTTAACCATATTTTGTTCCCAAAATCAGCAACTCTTGCGTGTTGGAGGAACAAAACACTCTCCTGTATGGTATGCACCTTCCTGTTCCCGGGTACGTTCAGGGCATACCGGTCCATTCCCTGCTGAAGGATGGGACAGACTTGCAGGCAGCTGGGAGATAAATCCAGCGGTGAAAGATTAAAAATGAGCATAATAGCCTTTTTATTGAAAAAGTTTGGCCTCGTTGTTGGAAAGTAGTATCTTTGTGCTAACCTAAAGGAATACGCCTATGATTATTAGTGTTGCAAATCCGATTTATGACGCGGTGTTCAAATACCTGATGGAGGACAACCGCGTTGCCAAGACAGTGCTTTCCGCTCTTCTCAAGCGTGAAGTGGTGGAGGTGGACATGCGTAAGCACGAGTATACCAACGGCACCCGCGACAAGATTTCGATGTTCCGTATCGACTTCGGAGCGAAGGTGCGTCAGGATGACGGTACGCTGAAGCTGGTACTGATAGAGTTGCAGAAGACATGGCTGGAGACGGAGACCCTCCGTTTCCGCCAATACCTCGGCACTCAGTATGCCAATCCCGACAATATTCTTAAGGACTCCAACCCCAACGGATATGGCATACCGATGATAACCGTGTATCTGCTTGGCCACCGTGTGGGAGACATTGAGGAACCTGTGCTGTACGTCCATCACAAATCGTATAACTATGACGGGGTGGAGGTGACCAAGGGCATACCCGACCCATTTGTCGAGAGTCTTGTCCATGACAGTATCATCGTCCAGATACCGCTTCTTCACGGACGCATCAACAACCGTCTTGTGGAGGTGTTGAGTGTATTTGACCAGACACAAAAGGACGCTCACAACCGTCAGGTATTGAGAATTGATGATTCTATTTATAAGGGAGATGCTGAAATGGAGCATATACTTCATCGTTTGCTGGTGGCTGCTTCTGACAGCCAGTTGCGTCAGGACATGAATGTGGAGGATGAATATTTCTCGGCCATAGAATCGCGTGATACTGCTATCATGAACCGTGACAAAAGAATAGCTGAGCAAAATGCCCAGTTGGAGGAGCAGTCCGCCCAGTTGAGGGAACAGTCCGCTCAGTTGGAGGAGCGATCCGCTCAGTTGGAGGAGCAGTCCGCCCAGTTGGAGGAGCAGTCCGCCCAGTTGGAGGAGCAGTCCGCCCAGTTGGAGGAGCAACGCGTGGCTTTGCTTGTCTCTGCCAAAGCAATGAAGGAGGCCGGGATACCCATTGACCAGATTGCTGCCATCACAAAACTGCCAGTAGAGGAAATAGAACGTTTTTGATAATAGAAGAATCAAAAACAAATGACGAAACTTCGCTGTGTCGTAGAGCGCATCACATACCAGAATGCCGAGAACGGATATTCGGTATTGAAAGTCAAGGTGAAGGGATATGATGACCTCATCACCTTGGTGGGCAACCTGCTGGAAGTGCCGGCAGGGTCGGTCCTACTGTGCGACGGCGAATGGAAGGTCGATAAGCGTTACGGGCAGCAGTTCCGGTGTGAGACGTGGGAGGAGGTAATGCCTGCCACGGCTTACGGCATCGAGAAATACCTGGGCAGCGGACTGGTGAAGGGCATCGGGCCGAAGTTCGCCAAGCTCATCGTGGAGCACTTCGGCACAGATACCATTGAGGTGATTGAGACGGACATCGAGCGGCTGTACGAGGTGTCGGGCATCGGGAAGAAACGGGTGGAGAAAATCCGCGAGAGCTGGGAGAAGCAGAAGGACATCAAGAACGTGATGCTCTTCCTGCAGGGTTTCGGCGTGAGCACGGCATACGCGGCGAAGATTTACCGGCAGTACGGCAAGGAGAGCATCGACAAAGTGAAGGAGAATCCCTACCGGCTGGCGGATGACATCTGGGGCATCGGTTTCAAGACCGCCGACGGCATCGCCTGCAAGATGGGTTATGAGCGGAACGACGAACGACGGTTGCGCAGTGGACTCATCTACACGCTCAACCAACTGGCGGACGAGGGACATTGCTACGCCGAGGAGGAGCAGCTCGTCGCTACCGCCAAGCAATTGCTGGAAGCCGATGAGGAGCATATCCGCACGGCCCTGGCACATGCCATTGAGACGGAGGACCTGATGCTGGACGACACGGCCATCTACCTGCCGCCGTTTTATTACGCCGAGTGCGGTACGGCCAAGCGGCTGAACGCATTGGTGCATGCTGGTGAAGGCGGAACACTCTTCACCGCCCGCTTTGACCTGGCTCGGCTGCAGCGGGAGACCGGCATTGAGTACGACGAGGTGCAGGTGGAAGCCATCCGGCAGGCCATCGCCTCGAAGGTGATGGTGCTCACCGGTGGACCGGGCACGGGCAAGACCACCACGACCAAGGCCATCATCGCCGCCTTGCAGTCGGCAGGCATGCGCATCCTGCTGGCCGCTCCCACAGGGCGCGCCGCCAAGCGGATGAGCGAGGCCACGGGCATGGAGGCGAAGACCATCCACCGGTTGCTGGAATACAATCCGCAGGACGGCTACAAACGGAACGACGAGAACCCGTTGGAGGGGGATGCGCTGATTGTGGATGAGTGTTCGATGATGGACATCATCCTCATGAACAACCTCACGAAGGCGTTGCCCGCTACGATGCGGTTAGTGCTCGTAGGCGATATTGACCAGTTGCCCAGCGTGGGGGCGGGCAATGTGTTGCGCGATATTATCGATTCGGGAGTGATTCCCGTGGTGCGGCTGACCCGTATCTTCCGGCAGGCACAGTCGAGCCGTATCGTGATGAGCGCGCATGCCATCAATCAGGGACGTTTTCCTGACATCAGCAACGGACAGCACACCGATTTCTTTTTCATGAAGCAGGAAGACCCGGAACAGGTGGCGGAGACCATCGTGTCGTTGGTGCGCGACCGTCTGCCCAAGGCGTACCGGCTGAGTACGGCAAACATACAGGTGCTCACGCCAATGCAGCGTGGCGTGGTGGGAGCGGCCAGCCTGAACATGGCGCTGCAACAGGCATTGAACCACCATCCGGAGTCACTCGCCCGTGGCGGCTATACCTATCGGCAGGGCGACCGCGTGATGCAGCTGCGCAACAATTACGACAAGGATGTGTATAACGGTGACTTGGGATATGTGCTGGCCGTGGATGTGGAGGAGCGTACGCTGACCGTAGATTTCGACGGCCGGGTAGTGGAGTACGAGATGTCGGAGCTGGACGAGCTGACCTTGGCCTATGCCACCACCATCCACAAGTCGCAAGGGTCGGAATATCCCATTGTGGTGATGCCGGTACTGATGACTCACTACGTGATGCTCCAGCGTAACCTTATCTATACAGGCATCACCCGGGCCAAGAAGATTTGCGTGCTGGTGGGGCAGGCCAAGGCCCTTGCTTACGCCATTCACAACATGAAGGTGCTCCGGCGCAACACCCGGCTGAAGGAGCGTCTGGCTCCCTCCGCCGCCGGTCCGCAGGAGGTGCGGACCTACCCGTTGCCGGCAGCGGACAGGCTTATGGCTGCGGAAGAGGCGGCAAGATACGGCGAAGGAAGGGATATACGTTCACACCTTTGATGGCATGGAAATTTTTTTGTACCTTAGCGGCGGATTCAGACATTACTGCAAACAATTATGTATAGTATCTTCATTAAGAATATGGTATGTCCACGATGTGTCATGGCGGTACAGAAAGTCATGCAGGTCTGTGGCATCAGCACGATAAGTGTCACGATAGGAGAAGTGACGATGGCAGCGCCTCTCTCTGACGAACGGCTGGCAGAGATACAGGGGCATCTGCAGCGCTTGGGCTTCGAACTTCTCAGTGACCCGAAGAAGCAGATGGTGGAAAGAATTTGTACGTCCGTCTTGGAGTGGGTGAACATGACTAATGACAGGCTCAGACTTTCCGTCTATCTTCAGGACAGACTGGCGCACGAATACAGTGCGTTAAGCAAGTTTTTTACGGCTGTCCTGTGACAGGACAGTCCCCACGCGCTTTCCAGCTCCTTGAAAAGAACAGGAAGAACAGACTGCGTAATTCTTTGGATGGGATATAAGTCTTCACCATCATTTTGAAAGCAGGATTGACGGACGAGACCTACTTTTGCATTCGCAAAGAAGAAGTAAGGAAACGTCTCTGAACTTAAAAAAGATTTGCATACTCAGAAGATGAATAGAACAATAACGACAATGGTAGGGTCATTGGCAGTGATGACCAGTGTGAAAGGGCAGACAGTGTTGGCCCAAGATAGCCTTGCCCAGGACAGCATCTGGAGCCAGACGCTCCAGGACGTTACGGTCAAGGCGCGTCAGGGCAGCCGGTCACGTTTTCGGGTGACCAATACGGAGACCATCGGCCAAGGTGAGCTACTCCGTGCCGCCTGCTGCAACCTGGGCGAGTCGTTCACGACCAATCCGTCGGTAGATGTCTCCTACAGTGATGCGGCAACGGGGGCCCGGCAGATCAAGTTGCTGGGACTGAGCGGCACCTACGTCCAGCTGCTCACCGAGAACATGCCGAACCTACGGGGAGCCAGCCTTCCTTATTCGCTGGGCTACGTGCCGGGACCGTGGATGCAAAGCATCCAGGTGAGCAAGGGCGCGTCGAGCGTCAAGAATGGGTACGAGAGCATCACCGGCCAGATTAACGTGGAGTTCCTCAAGCCTCAGGGGGTGGACGGTGCGCGCGCGAATGCTTATACCGACAGCGACCTGAAACAGGAAGTGAATGTGGATGGCAGTGTACATCTCACCGACCGGCTGTCCACCAGCGCGTTACTGCACTTTGAGAACCGGCAGACCGACCACGACCGCGACGGAGACGGATTCATGGATATGCCCCAGCTTCGCCAGTTCAACGGGATGTGGCGCATGGCGTATGTCTCTCCCGTATGGATCAGCCAGCTGAGCCTGAAGGGGCTGCATGACGAGCGGGTGAGCGGGATGAGCCGTCACGGCACACATCACGGGACCGTGTCCCCTTATGGCATTGAGGTGACGGCCCGTCGGTACGAGCTGCAATGGAAGAACGGGTTCACGCTCGATTCTGAGCATAACACGTCGGTGGCATTGATGCTGAATGGTTCCGTTCACGATGCCGAGAACCGTTTCGGGCTTACCTCGTACGATGTCAACCAGAAAACTGGCTATGCGCAGCTGATGTTCGAGACGGACTTCACGTCCGAACACAGCCTCAGTGTGGGGGCATCGCTGAACCACGACTCCTACCGCCAGCAGCTGGAAATGTACAATCCGTGGGTAGGGGAGAAAGAAAACCTCTTTGGCACGCCTCATGAAACGACCACCGGACTGTACGCGCAATATACGTACAAGTGGGGCGACAGACTGACGGTGATGCCGGGATTACGCTGGGACTACTCTACGGAGCATGGCGGGTTCTGGACGCCTCGCCTGCACCTGAAATACACACCGTGGGAGCACCTTACCTTGCGCGCTTCGGCAGGGAAGGGCTACCGCTCACCGCATGCCATCGCCGAGAATGTCTCGCTGCTGGCCAGCGGAAAGACGTTCATCGCTTCCGAAAAGCTGGAACAGGAAGAAGCGTGGAACACGGGTCTTTCGGTCTCGCTCCACCTCCCTCTCGCCGGCAAGGACCTGGAGGTGAACGTGGATTACTACTATACGGATTTCCGCCATCAGTTGGTCATCCTTCCTGACGGCGCGAAAGGACTGGACACCTTCTCTTTCGAGAACCTGTCGGGCAAGAGCTACACCCACGCCGCACAGATAGACGCCACCTATCCGTTCTTCACCGGCCTCACCGCCACGGCAGCTTTCCGTTATACGGACGCGCGTGTCACCTATGACGGGAAGCTGCGCAGGCGGCCGCTCACCTCGCGTTACAAAGGACTGCTGACATTCGGTTACAAGACACCGTTGGAACTGTGGCACTTCGACCTCACCGGCAGTCTGAACGGTGGCGGTGAGCTCTACGACCGCTCCCGTTATCCTGCCTACTTCCAGCTGCAGGCCCAGATTACCCGTGAGTTCCGTCGCTTCTCCCTCTACATTGGTGGCGAGAACCTGACCAACTACACCCTCCATCACCCTATCCTTGGGGCATCCGACCCTTGGTCGCCGGCCTTCGACGCGACCCAGGTGTGGGGACCCGTCAACGGGGTCATGGGATACATAGGCATACGCTACAAATTAGAAAAGTTTTAAAACAGATAGTACGCAATGAAAAAGTTTATCTTTCTGATGGCACTGGCCATCGCTTCCGTTTCAGCCTCCGCCCAGCGAACGAAATCCGCGGACACGCTGCAAGTCACGACCACCCCGCAGATGCATTGTGCGAATTGCGAGAAGAAGATCAAGTCCAATATCCGCTTTGTGAAAGGAGTCAAGAAAATCGAGACATCGGTTTCCGGACAGACTGTCACGATTGTCTATGAGCCGTCGAAAAGCGGCTACGAGGACTTTGTCAAGGCCTTTCAGAAAATCGGTTACAAGATAGAAAAGGTGAAAGATGAGAAATGAATCAACCCTAATAGTAATGATAATGAAAACGACAATTCTTACACTGTTTGCGGCTTTGGCAGGTCTTTTTTCAGCCAAGGCAGAGGTGAGCAATGTGGCTTACCGTGACCATCAGGTACGTTTCACTGTGATATCAGAAGGAACGGTGCGTCTGGAATATGCCCCCGACGGGCAATTTACCGATAACAAGTCATTCATGGCGGTAAATCGTGAGTATGAGCCGGTTGACTACAATGTAAAGTGTGGCTCGTGGATTGAGATTACTACCCCGGTGCTCAAACTCCGCTACAAGAAGGGCACCGGTAAGTTTACCGACCAGAACCTCATTATCACTGCCGCATCGACGAAGAAAGGTGCGTTTCAGTTTGCCTGGAAGCCAGGGATGAAGCAGCAACAGAATCTGAAGGGAACCTTCCGTACGCTGGACGGCTATGACGGTGACGTGCGTACGTTTGACACCCCTGAAGGCAAGAAAGGCGAACACATGGAACTGGAGGATGGGGTGTTGGCCCGCGACGGCTGGACACTGATTGATGACTCTAAGAGCCTGCTCTTCGACGGTGACCCCCAATGGGAGTGGGTGACCGAACGCAAGTGTCCCGACGGTCAGGACTGGTACTTCCTGGCGTACGGCACCGACTATAAGCGTGCCCTGAAGGACTACACCCGCTTTGCCGGAAAAATGCCGTTGCCGCCCCGCTATGCCTTCGGGTACTGGTGGTCGCGCTACTGGCTCTACTCTGACAAAGAGGTGCGCAACCTGGCCAAGGACCTGCGCAACTATGGCTTTCCCCTGGATGTGCTTGTCATCGACATGGATTGGCACTACACCGAGGAAGGGCGTGGCGGATGGACAGGCTGGACCTGGAACAAGGAACTCTTTCCTAACTATCGCCGCTTGCTCCAGGACCTTCATGCCGATAACCTGAAGGTGACGCTCAATCTTCATCCGGCAGACGGCGTGAACTACTATGAGGAGAAATATCCCGAGGTGGCTCGTGCCATGGGCGTGGATCCTGCCTCCCAGCAGTGCATCGAATGGCTGGGTAGCGACAAGAGGCTGATGACCACCATGTTCGACAAGATTCTCAACCCGATGATGGCCGACGGTGTGGATTTCTGGTGGCTCGACTGGCAGCAGCATCTCTACGACCGTAAGCTTCCCACCCTGAAGAACACTTGGTGGACCAGCCGCTGCTTCTTCACCAACATGCAGCAATACACCGACAAGCGACCGATGATTTATCACCGCTGGAGCGGACTTGGCAACCACCGCTACCAGGTGGGATTCTCGGGTGATACCAGCATCTCTTGGGCGTCGCTCGACTTCCAGCCTTACTTCAACCACACGGCATCGAATGTGCTCTACGGTTACTGGAGCCATGACTTGGGCGGACACATGCACGGCATCAACCGCATCGATCCCGAGATGTATATCCGTTGGATGCAGTTGGGTGCCATGAGCCCCATCATGCGTACGCACTCTACCAAGAATGCCCAGCTCAAGAAGGAGCCTTGGGTGTTCGACTATAACATCACCCTTACGCTCCGTAACACCGTGCGCCAACGCTACACCATGGCTCCTTACATCTACTCAATGGCTCGTCGTGCCTACGATGATGCTCTTGCGCTGTGCCGCCCGATGTATTATGACTACCCTACAGTGCAGGAAGCCTACGACTACAAGAATGAATATATGTTTGGCGACCAAATGATGGTGTCGCCCATCACTTCGCCGATGAGCGGACATTATTCGGTACAAAAGACTTGGCTGCCCGAGGGAGAGTGGTTTGAGCTGGCCACGGGTACGCTGCTCAAAGGAGGCTGCACGGTGGAACGCACTTACGCGATGGATGAGTATCCTATTTTCGTGAAGGCCGGCGCGGTGATTCCGTTCTACACGGACAAGGTGCAGCACCTACAGGGGAATGATGAAGACGTGGTGGTGGCAGTGTTCCCCGGGGCCGATGGCGGCAGCTTCTCGATGTATGAGGACAACGGCGACGACCAGCAATATGACACCGAATACGCTACTACCGCCCTCACCAGCCGTATGGAGGGCAATGAACTTACCGTGACGGTCGGAGCACGCCAAGGCAGCTACAAGGATATGCCGGCGCAGCGTCGCTTCCGTGTGAAGGTATATAACCGCTTCCTGCCCATAGCGGCCACTGTGAACGGAAAACCTGTGCATTGCAGCTATTGCGGAGAGGACTTTGCCGTGATGGTGGAGGTGCCCGAGACGGATTGTTCGGTGGAGAAGGTGGTGAAGCTGACGTTTGCCGACACGGAGGTCAGCCTTGACGGCATGAAGGCGCGTGCACATCGCATCGCCAAGGAGATGGAAGCCATGAAATATCGTGATGCCGGAGTGGTGTTCCACCGGCAGTTTGGCATACTTGGCAGTGTGAGCGAGGCACTTGATTATGCCGATGCTGCCGACCAGCCAATGGCGGTGAGTGACTTTATGGCCAGTTACCAGCGTCTGCCTGAGCTGCTCAAAGCGCAGAAGCAGAATGAGGAGCAAATCGAAGCCTTCCTGAAAGCGGTGGACTGGAAGGAATGAGATTCCATTGGTGTGAAAAACTGGAAGGATACACATAGAGGCTGAGGACTTGTCCGTCTGTCGTGCGGTGCCGATAGACGGCAAGTCCTTACCCGGCAGGGCGTAGTGACGGTGGCAATAGGAGTTATTTTCTGAAAACGTTTGCAGATATTGCAATTCCTTCTTCGTGGTGGTAATTGCCGCTCTTTCATGTCTCTTTCGTTCGGTTTGGATTTTACGCCAAATCGCTTGCCGAGAGGATTTCTGGAGATGATTTCTTAATCATTACAAAGGTATTGGTAACACCTGTAAAATTAAGAAATAATCTCCAGATTACCTGTATTTAAAATTAATAACCAGTGTAATAGATGATGTTTTACCGTTTCTTTTGGAGACTTGAACCAAGGCAGATTTGCATCCGCCCTGGCAGTTTCTATAGGCTATCCAATAGCTGAATAGAAGACTCTATAAAATGAAGCAGCTAATTCTTACTAATTATTAACCTTCTTGAACAAAAGGATTTGCTCATCTTTACTACCTTCAAATACAGATTCCCACTTGCCATACGAATAGATATGGGTGAGTTGAATGCCCAAGAGCGAAGAGGTCAACTTGTGAATCTTGTATTTTTCTTTATCCTCTACCTCATCATCGTCATCAATATCCAAAATCAATTCATTGCCATTCACCTGGAAAAAGCCATGGTCCATCCAATGTCCTCCATCATCATCTACTTCTTCCAGGACATAAGTACCATCCTGATGAAAATTAATCAGTTGATATCCTCCAGCATTAAATGTATATTTCCAACTGCCATAAATAAGTGTAGAATCTGCTACCTCTTCTTCAGATTCCGAATCATTGTCATCGCTACAGGAAATCATAATAAAGCCTGTAATGACGAACATGATTAGCCACAAGTGTTTTAAAAGCATCTTTGTTCTCATAATGATTTACACTACTATGTGTCGTGTGCAACTTTCAAATTACATCAAAAATAATTATCAGTCCCTTCTACCATCAATAAAAAGCAGGAACGAACTTCCTTAACGTTGTGTTTGAACCTTCTTTTATCAAGCCTCCCTCAACGATGAAATAGATATCTCCAGTTGATAATACTGTAATCATATTATCTATCTGAATATAGGAGTACACTGTTGGTTCTGAATTAGCGGCATAACACACTTCACCAAACACATTCCCAGAATACCATTTGAAAAGAGGCTTCTTCGACGTCTCATCCACAATGTAGAGGCCACATTCATATTCAAGGATGGTTTTCTCATCTTTGATTTGAATAACCTGAACGTAATTATTGATACGACGTCCATAGTCACTATTTTCGTAGGTTAACCATTCGTAGTCAAACTTTCCATTCGACCCTACAAAGTCCTTGTAATTACCATAGACGGGTACTTCCTTTTTGTTTTTCCAATCGTAATACAGTACTTTCCCCTCAAGGATGGCATCAGATATTTGCTTAATATCAGCTTGGGTTTCGTCTATTTCCTCCTGGGTTTCATAAATATACCAATGTCCATTGTGGGTGGCTGTTTCATTATCATCATCACTGCTGCACGACATTAGTCCCATTGCCATAAGCAACGAATATACAAAATATTTCAGTTTCATTGTTCTACAATTCTTTAATAGGTTTATCAATATGATTTCCGTTGAATTAATGAGTTACCATTACTTACAGTCATCACTCAAGCGCAAATTACGAATAAAAGAGGTCCGCTTATCATTGGTGCTAACCATCACTTCTATAACATAATTTGCTATCGCTTCGGGCTCATGTTCCCTAAGAATTTCAGCAAGGTCATTCATGAATTGCTTTTCATCTGGAGTTAAATCTCCTTTATCCAGCAAATATTCATAACTCATGAAATAGACCTCCATCTCTGCTCCAATATCCGGATTGTTTCCTTTACCACAAATATAATACCCCCAATAAGGATTCTGAATCTTCACTACCTTTTTATTGCCTTCATAAGATGTTGAACACCTCCAAACCTGTTTTTCTCCTTGAGTTTGCATTAAGCCTTCAACACTTCCATGGCCTATCCGAAAATCAAATTCAGCATTTGGGAAGACCGTATGGAGCGTAGATTCAATTGTGATATGCCAAATAAAGTTTCGATATTCAGTCTCAATAGAAACACACTTAGGAATCAAACTGGCGAGTTCGTACTTTGTAATACCATCACCTATATTGGTCTCTTTACTAATCCTGTCCCAGTATTCTCTTTTAGAAGAATTCGCTCCTAATGCGATGGAGTTGTCACCCATCCATTGGCATTTATAAGTACGGCTCCCATTCTTGTCGCTAATAATTGTAAGTGAACCTTTCTCATACTCATAGAGAATGGGAATTTCATACTCCATGACTCCATGAAACCTTTTACTTTCCGTACCTGTTCCGTCACTGTCTAAATCAAGAATGAGATACGATTCTTCGTCTTGAAGGCTATGAACCCAATGACCTGTTATCGGATAATCATATACCTCTTCGGGGGATAAGTTTTCCGAATCATCATTATCGCTACATGATACAGCTGTAAAGGCTACCATGAGACACAGAGTAGTACTGACAATCTTGTATAGTTTGCTAATTGACATCATGTATGTTTTTTAATAATTTATTTACGATTCTATTTATCCATTATAAAGAATATTGTTCCTTAGAAATCATATCCAAGGCTCAGGCTCAGGCCACCCATACCTCCATCTTTCTTGCTGAACTTGAATTGAGGCGCCCAGTAGAAATAACCGGCACTCAAAGTGAATTTCTGATACTTCAAGAGCAAACGTGGATTAATTATACCATCAATGTAGAATTTTGTCTTATCTTTGTCCTTTTGGAAATCGAATTCATCTTGCATGCGGAATGAGGGACCAATGCTTGCTGTCAAAAACAAAGAAAGATCGTCGTTCTGAGCAAGCGGGAAGGTATAGTTCGCCGCTAAATCGACATTGTAATTGCCATATGTCTTGAATGAGGCACGCGTCAACCAGTCGACACCAATCCCATTCGGAGTGTACCAGGATACAGCCATTCCATAATTATTGCCACCATCAAAAGTTAAGAACACAAATTGCATAGAATAAAAGGTCTCGTAATCGTTATTACTCTCTTTGACTGTTTCAACCCTGGTCGGCGTACTTGAGTAATCACTTCTGATAACGGTTTGTGCATTCACAAACAGAGCACTTGCTGCCATGAACAGCGAAATAAAAAGCTTCTTCATAATTCTTATTGTATTAGTTAATAATGATAATTCGGGTTATGTAAGACTCAATGCGTTAAGGTAAATGGTGTACATACTTCCTTTTGTTCCATCCTCATTAAGTGTGGTGACATCCAGCCGAACGACACCTATGCCGCGTGCTAACCACATGTCGTATTGAACCGTATGGTTGCCTAAGCTACCTTGATGCTCCACCTTTCCTACCAGCTTAACGCAATCGAAGGTACCGGCTGGAGTGATGGCTTGCTCCTCTTTCTCCACGACAAAATCCTTGTAGATACGAGTGGTCTTCATTTTCTGTCCTAATGCGCCACCTAAGTTATCATAGATTGTGGAACATGGTAGTCTTTGACCAATCTCTAACTTCGCAGGTATCAAAATGGCATAGCCCCTTCTCTCTTTAATATAATAGCCACAATCTTCTGAAATGTCGTGAGTCAAATGATAACTTCCATTCACATCAATCTCTGTAGGATACAGGTAACCAAGGTATTTGGCAGGTACACCTTTGGAAGGTGCATGTTTCTTATTGAAGAACTTCTGACTGACGTAACTGACCAGTAAGCCGTTCTCTATCCTTTCATCGGATACAATCTGCTGAATGTAGCTTGGTCCACCCATATAGGCAAAGTCCTTTCCGTCTTGTTGGAACTTATACTCCGCCACCGAACCTTTGCGATAGAGTGGATAGGGGTTGATTTCATTGATACGATGTTCCAGTTCGGCGGGAGCCATATCAGGAGATGGCTCAAACAGAATAGATGCGGCAGGTGCATGAAGCGACTCAACGGCCAGCAAGGGCCTCTCTGCCCCTTCTACTGAAGGTACTACTGCAACAGGGGATTCCAGGATTGGAGATGGGGCAGCTTGAGGTGACTCTTGGATTGGAGTTACCTCAGGTGCTTTTGCAACTACAACTACGCGTTGGGTCACTCCAGCATATTGCTCAGAATGCTTCTTGATATATGTATCATTGAGAAGAGTAATGTTGTCATGGGGACCTTTTATAAGGAATACAGCATTCTTTGGCGTGCGTGTATAGGGCACTTTCTTTTTCTTGGACAGTTGATACTCAATGGCATCCTTAGTGAGTGACAAGTTATATACTACCAATATTTTGCCATCATTCAAGAATACCAACTCGTCAGAATTGATATCATACTCGGGTTTCTGAATCGTGATTTGATTACCACTCTCATCAAAGAACGAACTCGTCCCTTTGTCCCGCAGAATCATATAGACATAATCAATGGGAGAAGTGACTTCACCGGCCTTTTTGTTCCTTACGTTCAGATAGGTAATGTAGTCGTTCGTGATAGATGACACCTTCACATGTAGAAACTGGCCATCGCGGGTAATCATAATCTCGCCATCAGCAGCAAAAATACTCACTGACAGCATTATAGCTACGACAAATAGTAGCATGGTTTTGAGATGTTGTTTCATACGTTAAAAGTTTCCTATTAAGAATAAGTGATTATTTACCTCTGCCATTGCACCACTGACATTTGCCAGTACCGTTACAATTAGGACAGGTTGTCTGCCCCAATCCAAAACCTTTATCTATTCTCCCTGACCCACTGCACGATTTGCACTTTCCATTCCCTGGAAACTCACAACTACGACACACTGTGGTGGAGGAAGAGGAAGAAGAGGAGGATGAACTACCTCCATACGAACCTGATGAAGAGCCCATAGGCATATTCCCTACGCCATAATTAACGTTAGGATTGAAAGGAGGGAAATTAAGTGTATAACCTCCAAAGTTAGAAGAGTACTCTCTACCATCGAATGATACAGGGAGAAAATTCGCCTCACCAAACGGGCCTTCAGACACCATGTATTTCTCTACAGGCCTTCTTTCATGGTTTACGCCATACAGGTAGAAGCACCGTGAGCCTATTCTCATTATATCTGTCATATAATAACGGATTCCGTTTTTTGTCTGACAGTAGTTTGCTACCACGCCATCGTCATTCAGTTGAGCGTCACTGACGGTAATTGTGGCCTTTGATTGAGAACCCATAAGATACTTTGTATAGGTCCAAGATACGACATCTTCATCTTGGGCGTAAAGACCAAAGATATTACAAAACAGTACGGCTAAAAACAATAAACTCTTCTTCATATTCATAAATAAATTGGTTCTATAACGAATTGTATGGGTGATAGTTCATTATGCATTCTAATTTTTAATACATTTCGGTTTGAATAGTGAAAAATCGTTTGCTATGAGACTGGGTCTTCCTTCTCCATGTGCAGTCAGACCTGCGCCATTCAAG
>JAQXRG010000098.1 GCA_029218405.1 Bacteroidales bacterium | reverse complement strand
GAAACGCATCGCCGCCCACATCAGCATCCCCTTTACCGTGGGAGGAGGCATCCATGAGTTGGCCGACGTGGACCGCCTGCTCAACGCAGGGGCGGACAAGGTGTCGGTCAACTCAGCCGCCCTCCGGCGGCCGGAACTGGTGGACGAGATCGCCCGCCACTTCGGCTCGCAGGTATGCGTGGTGGCCATCGACGCGCGACAGACACCGGAAGGCTGGAAATGTTACCTGAACGGCGGACGGGTGGAGACCGAACGTCGGCTCTTCGAGTGGGCGCGTGAGGTCAACGAAAGGGGCGCAGGCGAGGTGCTCTTCACGAGCATGGACCACGACGGCGTGAAGACGGGTTATGCCAACGAGGCGCTGGCCCGGCTGAGCGAAGAACTGACCATCCCCGTCATCGCCTCGGGGGGCGCCGGCCGGAAAGAGCACTTCAAGGAAGCGTTCACCGAAGGGAAGGCAGACGCCGCCCTGGCCGCCAGCGTGTTCCACTTCGGCGAGATTCCCCTCCCGGACCTGAAGGAATACTTACGGGGGGAAGGGATACCGGTAAGAATATAAAATGTAGAACTAAACCACAATAGATTAACAGTGAGCATGGAACTCAACTTTGACAAGATGGGCGGGCTGCTGCCTGCCATCATTCAGGACGCCGACACAAAGACGGTGCTGATGCTTGGCTTCATGAACCGGGAAGCCTACGAGAAAACCTTGGAGACAGGGAAAGTGACCTTCTTCAGCCGCAGCCGCAACTGCCTGTGGACGAAGGGGGAGACCAGCGGGAACTTCCTGCACGTGGTAACTGTGGCCGCCGACTGCGACCAGGACACGCTGTTGGTGAAGGCACGTCCCGACGGACCGGTCTGCCATACGGGTACGGACACTTGCTGGGGCGAGAAGAACGAGACGGAAGACGTGATGTTCCTCAAGGAGCTGCAGGACTTCATCTGCCGCCGCCACGAGGAGATGCCGGAAAAATCATACACCACCAGCCTCTTCCAGTCGGGCGTGAACAAGATGGCCCAAAAGGTGGGCGAGGAAGCGGTGGAAACGGTCATCGAGGCCTGCAACGGCACCGACGAGCGCCTCATCTACGAGGGAGCGGACCTGCTGTACCACCTCATCGTGCTGCTGACCTCGAAGGGATACCGCATCGAGGACCTGGCCCGCGAGCTGAAAGAACGTCACAGCGCCACCTGGAAAAAGCACTAAGCGGACATGAATACGGAGCAAGAACCCATCATCCGGTACCGGGGCGTGGACATCTACCAACAAGCCTTGGGGGTGCTGCAACAAGTGGACTTCGAGCTGGGCAAGGGAGAGTTCGCCTACCTCATCGGAAAGGTGGGTTCGGGAAAGACCTCCTTCCTCAAGACCCTCTACGGCGAACTGGACATCGCCGTGGGGGAAGCCCATGTGCTGGGATTTGACCTGCGGAAGATCAAGCGACGGCACGTGGCGGACCTGCGCAGAAGGTTAGGCATCGTATTCCAGGATTTCCAACTGCTGACCGACCGCACGGTGCACGACAACCTGTCGTTCGTGCTCCGTGCCACGGGCTGGAAGCGGACGGCGGACATCGAACGACGCATCGCGGAGGTGCTGGCCCTCGTGGGCATGAGCGAGAAAGGCTACAAAATGCCCAACGAACTGTCGGGCGGCGAGCAACAGCGCGTGGTCATCGCCCGCGCCATCCTGAACAAGCCGGACCTCATCCTGGCCGATGAGCCGACCGGCAACCTGGACGTGGAGACGGGACGTCGTATCGTGGAGCTGCTGCACACCATCTGCGCCCAGGGTTCGGCCATCCTGATGACCACACACAATCTGGGGCTGCTGGCGGAATTTCCCGGCAAGGTGTACCGGTGCGAGGAACACCGATTGAAGGCAGAAGAATGATTTTTCATCCTTTTGTATTGCAATTCGGCCGATTTCCACTATCTTTGCACGCAAGAAAAAACAATTATCTAACAATATTTAAATTCAAGACGAGAAATGAAGGTTTTAAAGTTTGGAGGAACATCCGTCGGCTCTGCACAGCGCATGAAAGATGTGGCCAAATTGATTACTGACGGCGAAAAGAAGATTGTCGTGCTGTCTGCCATGTCGGGCACGACCAACACCTTGGTGGAGATTTCGGAATACCTCTACCAGAAGAACCCGGAAGGGGCGAACGAAATCATCAACACACTGGAGGCCAAGTACAAGCACCACATCAACGAGCTGTTTGAGACCGAAGCGTACAAGCAGCAGACACAGGAGTTCGTGAAGTCAGTGTTCGACTACATCCGTTCGTACACAAAGGACATCTTCACACTGTTCGAAGAGAAGGTCATCCTGGCACAGGGCGAGATCATGTCCACCAACATGGTGACCAACTACCTGCAGGAACAGGGCGTGAAGGCCGTACTCATCCCCGCACTGGAGTTCATGCGCACCGACAAGAACAGCGAACCCGACTTGACCTACATCGGCGAGAAGTTGCAGGTACAGTTGGAAGCCAACCCCGACGCCGACATTTATATCACGCAGGGATTCATCTGCCGCAATGCTTACGGCGAGATTGACAACCTGCAGCGCGGAGGCAGCGACTACACCGCCTCACTCATCGGCGCGGCTATCCACGCTTCGGAAATCCAGATATGGACGGACATCGATGGCATGCACGACAATGACCCGCGCATCGTGGACCATACGTCGCCCGTACGCCAACTTCACTTTGAGGAAGCGGCCGAACTGGCTTACTTCGGCGCAAAAATCCTGCACCCCACCTGCGTGCAGCCTGCCAAGTACGCCAACATCCCCGTGCGGCTGCTCAACACCATGGAACCTTCGGCTCCCGGGACCCTCATCAGCAACGATACGGAGAAGGGCAAGATAAAGGCTGTGGCCGCCAAAGACAACATCACGGCCATTAAGATCAAGTCGAGCCGTATGCTGCTGGCCCATGGCTTCCTGCGCAAGGTGTTCGAGATTTTCGAGAGCTACCAGACACCGATCGACATGGTCTGCACCTCTGAAGTGGGCGTATCCATGTCCATCGACAACACCAAGCACCTGCACGAGATTGTGGATGACCTGAAGAAATACGGCACGGTAACGGTGGACCATGACATGTGCATCATCTGTGTGGTGGGCGACCTGGAATGGGAAAACGTGGGCTTCGAGACCAAAGCCTTGGACGCGATGCGTAACATCCCTGTACGCATGATTTCCTTCGGTGGCAGCAATTACAACATTTCCTTCCTGGTACGTGAGTCGGACAAGAAGGCAGCCCTGCAGGCACTGAGTGACGAACTCTTCCACCAACGGTAAGACACCTATTCATCCTAAGAACGAGATATTATGAAAGGGAACTTTCCTACAGAGAAATTCGGGGCGATGCAGACCCCGTTCTATTACTACGACGCAACCCTGCTCCGCGACACGCTGAAGACCATCGTGAGCGAGGCGGGCAAATACAACAAGTATTGTGTGCATTACGCCATCAAGGCCAACGCCAACCCCAAGGTATTGGGCATTATCCGTGAGAGCGGACTGGGTGTGGACTGTGTCAGCGGCGGTGAGATAAAGGCGGCCCTCGCCGCCGGATTCCCGGCCGGAAAGATGGTCTATGCCGGCGTGGGCAAGACGGACTGGGAAATCAACCTGGGACTGGACAACGACATCTTCTGCTTCAATGTGGAATCGGTGCCGGAACTGGAGGTCATCAACGAACTGGCTGCCGCCAAGAACAAGATGGCACGGGTGGCCTTCCGCATCAATCCGGATGTGGGCGCGCATACACACGCCAACATCACCACAGGACTGGCGGAAAACAAGTTCGGCATCAGTATGCAGGACATGGACCGGGTGATTGACCGCGCGTTGGAGATGAAGAACGTGAAATTCACGGGACTGCATTTCCATATCGGCTCGCAGATTCTGGACATGGGGGACTTCGTGGCCTTGTGCAACCGCATCAACGAGTTGCAGGAGCGGCTCTACGCACGGCAAATCATCGTGGAGCACATCAATGTGGGCGGCGGACTGGGCATTGACTACGCGCATCCGAACCGGCAGCCCATCCCTGACTTTGCGGCTTACTTCGCCACGTACCACAAGCACCTGCGGTTACGCCCGCAGCAGACGCTGCACTTCGAACTGGGACGCTCGGTGGTGGGCCAATGTGGCAGCCTCATCACACGGGTGACCTACGTGAAACAGGGCACGAACAAACAGTTCGCCATCGTGGACGCCGGCATGTCCGACCTCATCCGTCCGGCCCTGTACCAAGCGTACCACAAGATTGAGAACATCTCCTCCGAAGCCCCCGTGGAGACCTACGACGTGGTGGGACCCATCTGTGAGTCATCCGACGTGTTCGGCAAGGCCATCGACCTGAACGGCACACAGCGAGGTGACTTCCTCGCCCTCCGCTCCGCCGGCGCATACGGTGAGATCATGGCTTCTGTCTATAACTGCCGGGAGCTCCCGAAAGGCTACCTGTCGGACGAATTACGTTGACCAACAGCCCCGAAAACGGTGTCCGGCAGCAAGCCGGACCGACCGTTTTCGGGGCTGTTCATTTCTTTCGTCCTTTACGACTCCTTATTCCTCTACGACTTCACGCATCCGGCAAATGTACTTGCCGATGATGTCAAACTCCAGGTTGACGATACTGCCCACCTGAAGGGTGTGGAAGTTGGTGTGCTCGTAGGTGTATGGGATAATGGCCACCTGGAACGTATCACGGGTAGGATGGCACACGGTCAGGCTCACGCCGTTGACGGTCACTGACCCCTTGTCCACCGTGAAATAGCCACGGCGGGCCATTTCAGGACGGAAGTCATACCGGAACGTATAGTACCAGCTGCCTTCCGCATCGGCCACGGCCACGCATTCCGCCGTCTGGTCCACGTGTCCCTGCACGATATGACCGTCCAACCGTCCGTTCATGAGCATGCTTCGTTCCACGTTTACCTTGTCGCCCACCTTCAGCAGGCCGATGTTCGAGCGCTCAATGGTCTCCTTCATGGCCGTCACGGTATAAGTGCCGTCCTCTATCCGTACCACCGTGAGGCAAACTCCGTTGTGCGACACACTCTGGTCAATCTTCAGCTCATCGACAAACGAGCATTTCAGCGTGAGGTGCAGGTTCTCCTGGTCCTTCACCACCCGCACCACTTCAGCAAATTCTTCTACAATACCTGAGAACATACGAATGATTATTTTACGGTTTTGGCTTTCGCACTGACTTCCTGAATGTCCAGCCGGATGATTTCCGTGCGGTGGAACGACCGGTTCGCATACTCGATGCCGCGCATCCGGTCATCGGGCGCATACTTGCTGATGAGCAGCGACAAGGCCGACATCCGTTCCGCCTCGTGCAGACTGCGGTGGGCCGTGCAACGCATCACCACACTTTCATAGGCGGTGGTGAACTGCGCGGGAACCACCTGCGTACGGCCCACGACACAGAAGGACACTTCCGGACAGGCATCGATGCAACGCAACTTACGCCCCACCGGCGCACAATGGATGTAAATAGAGTTCCCCTTGTCCCACACAAAGCTGACAGGAACTCCATAAGCTCCCCTGCCCTCCTCACTCTGCAAGGAAAGTACCCCGTACTCCGCTTCCTTCAAGAGCTCGAAGGCACGGGCCTCGTCCAACAGCCGGTCCTGGCGGCGGACATTCTCGTTCGAAAACACCATATATCAATTACTTTTTTATTAAATACTAACTATTTACCCCGAAAGTCCTTCACGATTCCTTCCGCTATCCAGTTGGCCAATGCCTGCCGGTTGTCGGGGATGACAAGCCGTTGCTGGTCGCGGGCGTTCTGGATGTTGCCCAGTTCGAGAAAGACCCCTACGGGGGTCGTGTTGCGCAACACATACAGGTTACGCTCGCTCACAGTACCCCTGAAACCTCTGTTCGGCTGATGCCGGCCATACTTGGCGGCAAACGTTGTCTGCAGGCGCTTGGCCAACTGCTGGCCCTTCTTACTGGCTGGGGCATGATAGAAGAACACATCGGTCTGCTTGCCCCGACTGCGGCTGTCCACATGCACGAACACGGCCCGGCGGTAGGTACCACCGCCTTTCCGGTACAAGCGGTTGATGGCCTCACACCGCTGCTGCAGCCGCGCCACCTGGTTGAGTGGAATCTCCTTCCCCCTGCACGTCTCCCGCTTGCTGTTCTTCAGTACGGCGTCGTCACGGATACCATCCTTGGCGTCTTGGATGATGAAGTGTACGACAGCCCCCCGCCGGAGCAGCTCGCGCCCGAGACGTAACACGATATCATAGGCATACTCGTCCTCATGGAGTTCCTTCCCGTTGTAGCGGCCGATACAGCCCGGATCCGGGCCGCCGTGTCCGCTGACCAAGTAAAACACCGCTCCCTTCAGTTCCGAAGAAGTCACGCTGTAAGCCGCATGCCGTTGGCCAAACAAAGGCTCGGACAGCTTTTTCCGCTTCTGCGGACAGACAGGCAGGCACAACAAGAGTCCCAAGAGGACAATTCCCCAATGTCTCCTCATGCTCCCTCCCTCTTTCCGATTAGAGCGGCATGTTGCCGTGCTTCTTCGGCGGATTGCTCTGGCTCTTGTTCTGTGTCATCTCCAAGGCCTGAATGAGCTTGTAGCGGGTGTCACGCGGCAGAATAATCTCGTCGATATACCCCTTTTCAGCAGCGCGGTACGGGTTGGAGAACTTCTCCTTGTAGTCTTCAATGGCCTTCGCCTTCTCTTCGGGCGATGCCTTGCGATAAAGGATATTCACCGCTCCGTCGGCACCCATGACGGCAATCTCAGCGGTCGGATACGAGAAGTTCACATCCGCGCCGATGGGCTTGCTGTTCATCACAATGTACGCGCCACCGTATGCCTTACGGGTGATGACGGTAATCTTGGGCACCGTAGCCTCGGCAAACGCATAGACGATTTTCGCGCCGTGGCGGATAATGCCGTTGTGTTCCTGGGTGCAGCCCGGCAAGAAGCCCGGAACGTCCTCGAAGGTAATCAAGGGGATGTTGAAGCAGTCGCAGAACCGGATAAAACGGGCGGCCTTGTCCGACGCGTCTATGTCCAGCACACCGGCCAGGAACGCGGGCTGGTTGGCCACGATACCTACCGAACGTCCGTTCATACGCGCAAAACCTACCACGATGTTCTTGGCGAAATGGGGCATCACTTCGAAGAAGTACTGGTTGTCCACCACCGGCTCGATGATATTCTTGATGTCGTACGGCATGTTCGGGTCATCGGGAATGACACTCATCAGCGACTCCTCCGCGCGACGGATATCGTCCGAGCAAGGAACCACCGGCGCGTCGTCCATGTTGTTCGACGGCAGGAAGCTCAACAGTTCGCGGATGCTCATCAAGGTCTCCTCCTCTGTATCGCACAGGAAGTGGCTCACCCCGCTCTTGCTGCTGTGCGTATAGGCGCCGCCCAGCTCTTCCTTGTCCACCTCCTCGTGCGTCACCGCCTTCACCACGTCGGGACCGGTGATGAACATGTGGCTCTTCTCCTTCACCATGAAAATGAAGTCGGTCAGTGCAGGGGAGTAGCAGGCGCCACCGGCACAGGGACCCAGAATGGCCGAAATCTGCGGAATCACTCCCGAGGCGATGGTGTTCTGGTAGAAGATGGAGGCATAGCCCGAGATACTGCCCACCCCTTCCTGGATACGTGCGCCGCCCGAGTCGTTCAGTGCGATGACCGGCGCGCCGTTGCGCAAGGCCAACTGCTGCACCTTCTCAATCTTGCGTGCTCCCGTCTCGCTCAACGTACCGCCATACGCTGTAAAGTCATAGGCATAGACATACACCAAACGGCCGTCAATCTTGCCATATCCGCACACGATGCCATCGCCGGGGATATGGTTCTTCTCCATCCCGAAGTCCGTGCAGTGGTGCGTCACCAGCTTGTCCATTTCATTGAACGTGCCCTTGTCGAGCAACGTATCGATCCGTTCACGGGCTGTCATGTGTCCGTTGGCGTGCTGCTTTTCGATGCGTTCGAGGCCGCCGCCCAAAGAAGCCAGCTTGTCCAGCTCCTCAAATTTCTTATACTGTTCTTCTGTTGTCATACTCATTCCTGTTATTCTTCCGTATTCACGAGGTCAAGGGTCATGATGGTCTGGTTGCTGTTCACCGAGTCCCCCTCGTTCACCAGAATCTCCTTCACCACGCATTCACTGTTCACCTTATAGTTGCTCTGCATCTTCATGGCCTCGATGACCACTACGATGTCCCCCGCCTGGAGGCGGTCGCCCACCTTCACGGGAATCTTGACCACCTTACCCGGCATGGGCGATACAATCTTGTCATCCTGTTTCTCGTCGGCACCCTTCCGCATCCGCAGGTACTTGGCCTGCGAGTCAATGATGTCAATGTTATACTGCTGGTAGTGGGCATTCACCGTATAGCTCTTGCCTCCCTCCTTGCGGATGAGCTCTGCATTGAACGAGTGTCCGTCATGCAGGATGGAGCAACTGCCGTTCTCGGCCATCACGATGTCCACATCGTAAGGCACCCCGTCGATGGTCAACTGCACCAGGTTGCCTTCCTTGCTCACCAGGCTCACGTCGGCCACTCTTTCTCCGATATGTATTTCCATAAATCCTATTCTAAATCCATTAAATCCTCAGTACTCCCTTCTTCAATCCGAACTCGCGCCAGCGGCTGATAGGACGGTTGTCCCCCGTGGCCGACTTGTTCTCCTCTAAGTTCATCAGGTAGTCGATATAGGCAGCAATCATGGCGATGTTCTCTGTCTCCTCCTCCTTGATGCCTGCCCACTTGCGCAGCATATCCTGATGCTTGGGAATAAACAGCGTATTGTAGCGGCCCTCCACAAAATCAGGAACGTGCATGATGTGACGCAGGTAGCTGATGTTGGTCTTCATGCCCGTAATCTTGTACTCGTACAGCACACGGCGCATGCGCTCGATGGCGAACTGACGGGTAGTGGCCCACACAATCAGCTTGCCGATCATCGGGTCATAATAGATAGGAATCTCGTAGCCATCATAGACATAGCTGTCGATGCGCACTCCGATACCGTTCGGCTCCACCAACTGGCGAATGATGCCCGGCGAAGGCATAAAGTTGTTGTCCGTATCCTCGGCGCAGATACGGCACTCGATGGCGTGCCCGCGCTGGTAGAGGTCCTCCTGCCGGAAATGCAGGGGCTGTCCGCTGGCAATGCGGAGCTGTTCCTTCACCAAGTCCACGCCCACCACCTCTTCCGTGATGGGATGCTCCACCTGCAGGCGGGTGTTCATCTCCAAGAAATAGAAATTACGGTGCTTGTCCACCAGGAACTCAATCGTACCCGCTCCCTTGTAGCCCACCGCCTTGGCGGCGGCCACAGCGGCGGCCCCCATCTTCTGGCGCAGTTCCGGTGTCACAAACGGCGACGGAGTTTCTTCCACGATTTTCTGGTTACGACGCTGGATGGAGCATTCGCGTTCGAACAGATGAACAGCGTTGCCGAAATTATCGCCCAGAATCTGGAACTCAATGTGGTGCGGTTCTTCCACGAACTTCTCCAAATACACGGTGTCATCGCCGAACGACGACATCGATTCCGAGCGAGCGGTGTTGTAGGCTTCCTCGACCTCATCCTCACTGTGAATCAGTCGCATACCCTTACCTCCACCCCCCATGGATGCCTTCAGCATCACGGGATAGCCGATACGGTTACAGATTTCCTTGGCTTCCTCCACGCTCTGCAGGGGTTGCTCGGTGCCCGGCACCACCGGCACTCCGGCGGCAATCATGTGCTTACGGGCCGAAATCTTGTCACCCATGGCCTCCATCGTTTCCGGGTCCGGACCGATAAAGATGATTCCCTCCTTCCGGCAACGGCGTGCAAACTCCGAGTTCTCCGACAAGAAACCATAACCCGGATGGATGGCATCCGCACCGAGGCGCTTGGCGGCCGCGATAATCTTATCAATGTTCAAGTAACTCTCGCGCGAGGCGGCCGGTCCAATCAGACAAGCCTCGTCGGCGTACAATACGTGGCGGGCCGTTCTGTCGGCTTCTGAAAAGACGGCAACGGTATGAATCCCCATCTCACGGCAGGAACGCATCACGCGCACGGCTATTTCACCACGGTTAGCGATCAATACTTTGTGTATCATGCTTTACGTTTTAGTTAGTATCCTACTTGTTTCGTCGGCAGCCCTTACCTTATTTATATAGGGTAATCACCCCCGGCAGATGTCCGCAAAGGACCGTTGCAAGTGCAAATCGGCACACCTTAAGGAAATCTGTGCAAAATTACGAAAAAACTCCCATAGCCTCAATGAAATGAGCTTTTTTTTATTTTCACACCGTATTTTTCACCATCCAAGTCAAGTTTTCCGGGCTGCCGGCCGTCAAGAAAGCAAAGCGGAGTTGGCAATCCTGCCACCGCTACCGTCCCACCCCAACCAGCGCCAGGGAGGGCCCCGCACCACACAGGAAACCCGGCCGCTCCTCACGGAGCAACCGGGCCATCAAACAACCAATAAGAAATAAAATTAGAGGTAATTCGATTGGATTATCTTATGAAAAGCAGCTCTCTGTACTTCGGAAGCGTCCACATCTGGTCGTCCACGATGAGTTCCAGCTTGTCAATGTGGTAGCGAATCTCTTCCAGCATCGGAGCGATGGTATCGTGGTAAGCGATGGCTTTTTCCCGTTCGTCAACAATCTTGTTGGCCACCTTACGGGCGTTGACCATAGCGTCCACATGCTCCTTGATATAGGTGGTATGCTCTGAAATCTTGCGAATCAAGGCCAGGTTCTCGCCCGAGAGTTTCTCCACCTCCTCTGCCGGGAAGAGTCCCTTCACCTTATAGACATTATCAATGAGCTTGCTCTGGTACTCGATGGCGGTAGGCACGATGTGGTTCATCACCAGGTCGCCCAGCACACGGGCCTCAATCTGGATTTTCTTGGTATAGGTCTCCCACTTCACCTCATTGCGGGCTTCCAGTTCCTTCTGGGTCATGACACCGGCGGCCTCGAACATGGCGATGCTCTCAGGAGCCAGGTAGCGGTCGAAGATGAGCGGACAGCTGGTCTCGCAGTCCAGGCCACGGCGCGCGGCCTCTTCCTTCCATTCGTCGCTATAGCCGTTGCCGTCGAAGCGGATGGGCTTGCAGATCTTGATGTAGTCACGGATTACCTGGATGATGGCCGAAATCTTGGGCTCGCCCTTCTCGATGAGTGCCTCAACAGCCGCCTTGAACTCGATGAGCTGTTCGGCCACAGCCGTGTTGAGGGCAATCATCGCACTGGCACAGTTGGCCTCGGAGCCGACGGCACGGAACTCGAAACGGTTGCCGGTGAAGGCGAACGGCGAAGTGCGGTTACGGTCTGTATTGTCAATCAGCAGTTCCGGAATCTGCGGGATGTCCAACTTCATGCCGTGCTTGCCGCCCAGGGTGATGAGCTCGTCGGCCTCGCTTTCTTCCATGTGGTCGAGCACACGGCTCAGCTGGCTGCCCAGAAACGAGGAGATGATGGCAGGAGGCGCTTCGTTGGCACCCAGACGATGGGCGTTGGTGGCACTCATGATGGAAGCCTTCAGCAGGCCGTTGTGGCGATAGACCGCCATCAACGTGTTCACGATGAAGGTGATGAAGCGAAGGTTCTCTTCGGAGGTCTTGCCCGGAGCCATCAGCAACACGCCGGTATCGGTGCCGAGTGACCAGTTGTTGTGCTTGCCCGAACCGTTCACGCCCTTGAAGGGCTTCTCGTGGAGCAGCACACGGAAACCATGGTTGCGGGCCACCTTGCGCATGAGTGACATAATCAACATGTTGTGGTCCACGGCAAGGTTACATTCCTCAAAGATGGGCGCCAGCTCGAACTGGTTGGGAGCCACCTCATTGTGACGGGTCTTGACGGGAATGCCCAATTCCAAGGCCTGGATTTCGAGGTCTTTCATGAAAGCGGCCACACGCGAAGGAATGGCACCGAAATAGTGGTCCTCCAACTGCTGGTTCTTCGAGGCTTCGTGTCCCATCAGGGTACGTCCCGTCAGCAGCAGGTCAGGACGGGCGGCGTACAGCCCTTCATCGACCAGGAAGTATTCCTGCTCCCACCCCAAGTAGGCCATGACCTTCTTGACGTTCGGGTCGAAATAATGGCAGACATCCACCGCCGCCTTGTTGACCGCACGGAGCGCCTTCAGCAACGGCGCCTTGTAATCGAGCGACTCACCGGTGTAGGCGATAAAGACAGTAGGAATACAGAGGGTGTCATCCACCACGAAGACAGGTGACGAGGGATCCCAAGCACTGTAACCACGGGCCTCGAAGGTATTGCGGATACCGCCGTTCGGGAAGGAGGAGGCATCGGGCTCCTGCTGCACAAGCAGCTTGCCAGAGAACTCTTCCATCATACCGCCCTTACCGTCGTGCTCCACAAAAGCGTCGTGCTTTTCGGCGGTTCCTTCGGTCAGGGGCTGGAACCAGTGTGTATAGTGTGTCACCCCCAGCTCCATGGCCCAGCGCTTCATGCCTTCGGCCACTGCGTCGGCCACGTCACGGTCCAGTGCCGCGCCGTTGTCCATGGCGTCCACCAGTTTGGCATAGACGCTGCTGGGCAAGTACTTGAACATCTTCTCACGGTTGAACACATACTTGCCGAAATACTCGCTCGGACGTTCAGCCGGAACTCTTACCTCTTGAGGTTTGGCTTGGAAAGCCTTCTCCACTACTCTAAATCTTAATGTTGACATGTTGTATTGTATTTTACAATTAATAATTGACAATGATAAAACTGATGAAGGGTTGGATTAATGGTTGTAAGCAGACTCACCGTGCTCATAGACATCCAGTCCTTCTTCCTCGATGCGGGCCGGAACGCGGAGACCATGCAGCTTGTCTAATCCCTTGAAGATGATGAAACCCATCACAGCCGCCCAAAGGCCCACCACCACCGCAGCGAAGGTCTGTGCGCCCAGGTAACCGAAGCCGCCTCCATAGAAGGTACCGCCATCTGTGGCGAACAGTCCCACGAGGATAGTACCCAGCGTACCGCAGACACCGTGCACGGAAGAAGCGCCGACCGGGTCGTCAATCTTCAGCTTGTGCTCGATGAACTCAACCGAATAGATCATCACCACGCCGCAGATGGCACCGATGACCGCCGCTCCCAAGGGAGAAACCACGTCACAGCCTGCGGTGATGCCGACCAGACCGGCGAGAATGCCGTTGAGGGTGAGGGACAACGAGGGTTTGCCGAACTTCAGCCAGCTGACCACCATGGCCAGCACTCCACCGGCACAAGCGGCGAGGTTGGTCGTCAGGAACACATGCGAGATGGCTACCTGGTCATCCGACGAAGCGGCGGCCAATTGGGAACCGGGGTTGAAGCCGAACCATCCGAACCACAGGATGAACACACCCAACGCGGCCATCGTCAGGTTGTGGCCAGGAATGGCACGGGCCTTTCCGTCCTTGCCGAACTTGCCCATACGGGGACCCAGAATGGCGGCACCCACCAAGGCAATCCAGCCACCGACGGAATGCACGACCATGGAACCGGCGAAGTCATGCGAGGCATAACCGAAGAGCTTCATCATGAGGGAGTCTTCCGACCCGTCCATCAGCCAGCCACCGCCCCATGTCCAATGGCCGGAAATGGGATAGATGAGCACACTGATGAAGACCGTATAGACCAAGTACATGGAGAACTTGGTGCGCTCGGCCATGGCACCGGAAACGATGGTGGCGGAAGTGGCGCAGAACACGGTCTGGAAGATGAGGAAGCCCTCAATGGGCAGTCCGTTGTCGATGACCTGCGCCATCGTATCCAAGTCAATGAAATGGGGCGCTCCCACAAAACCACCCATACCGAACATCAGTCCGAAGCCGATGAACCAGAAAAGCAGGGAGCCGAACATAAAGTCCACGAGGTTCTTCATCAGGATGTTGGCCGTGTTCTTACAACGGGTGAAGCCCGCCTCTACCAGCGCGAATCCGGGCTGCATGAAGAACACCAGCATAGCGGCCAGCAGCATCCAGACGGTGTTGATTCCCGTGGCCAACTCGGCCAACTTGCCGGACACCGTACCGGCTACGGGTTCTGTCTCTTGAGCCATTGCCGTTGCCGGCAACAGGAAAGCGGCGCAAGTCAGTCCTGCGACGGACCGCATCTTGCTGATTATAGTTGATTTCATAGTTTTGTATTGTATTGTAGCTGTTGGTAATCAATCGAATAAAAAATCATTTCTCCTGTTCGGCGTTGTAGAGGGCGATGTCACCCCGCTCGCCGGTACGGATACGGACGGCATCCTCGATGGGGATGATGAAGATACGCCCGTCACCGATCTCACCGGTCTGGGCCGCCTTCATGATGGCCTGCACGGTCTTCTCCACGTTCTTCTCGCGGACAACGACAGACAGCAGGATGCGCTCAATGGAACTGGTGTCATAGACCACGCCGCGGTAGATGCGGCCTTCCCGGGTCTTGCCGATACCTCTCACCTCGTAATAGGAGAACCATTCGATGTCGGCTTCGAGCAAAGCGTCGCGCACGTCTTCGAATTTGGTCCGTCGGATAATTGCTTCAATCTTTTTCATAATCAGTTGTATTTTTTGTATTTTGTAATTGTAGCTTGCTGCAGCTGTCCTCAGAAGGTCATTCCCACCGCGAAATAAGCGCCTTCGGTCGCCGGATTCCAAGTGGCCTTCGCGAAGACCGGAAGAGAGAAACTGTCGCTCACCTTCACCTCCTTCGCCACTCCCAGGCTGATGTCGCACACCTCAAATCCATTGGCCCCATCGTTGTAGAAGGTGGTGGCCCAAGGGGTGGCGCCTACTTCTGCTGTCCATTCCAGACCGCCCAAGCGGAACGGAGCCGCGACGGAGAGGTAGGAGGAATAAGCCCGGTCACCGTCCTTGTTCACGCCGTCATCGCCGGCGAAGTTCGTGAACCAGTTGAGAGCCACAGGGCCGAAATCATAGCCCACCTGCGCCTCGAACACATGGGTGGTGTTGTGCGCGCCATAGTGGAAATAGCCTGCTCCACCATCGAACCAATAGTCCGTCACCGAGATGCTGAAACCACCTGTCGCGTAGCCCAACGTCAGGTCGAACTCCTTGGTGTCTTCCTTGTCGAGTCCCACGGACCCCCAGCCGGACAAGGAGAAACCCTTGTAGCTGACTCCAACCGAAGGCTGGATGCTGACATTGCCAAGGTCCTGTCCGCGCCAGAGATAACCGCTGACCAGATCCACGCTCACCGAGGCTTCGGGCGTCTCCTGCGCCATCGTCCATCCAGGAAGGGCGAAAGCCGCCGCCATCGGCAGCCATACTGTTTTCTGAAACATTCTTTTCATTGCTTTTCGTTGTTAGTTAATACCTATTTACCTATTCTCGTCCTCTCTGTTTATCATTTATCTTTTTGAAATCAATCTTACCTTTTCAATATCCTTTTGTTTTGTTTCTGCGGCAAAATTACAGCTTTTTGGAAAAACAGAGAGGGCTGATAGCTTCTTTCTTCTATTTATTTCCTTATCGATTTCAATCCGTAAGCAAAATAAGTGTTCTTATTACAATTTAAAATCAAACCGGCTGCTATATCCCAATTATTGTTATCCACCCTCCTCAGGATATGTTAAGCGGCAGGATTTTCACCGTTTGTGCCAGAAACTGGGAACAAACATCAGCAGGATGCCGAACAGCTCCAGACGGCCAATCAGCATGAGGAAGGAACACAACCATTTCCCCATTTCGGGCAAGGCGTTCCACGAATAGGCGGGACCGAACTGCCCCAATCCGGGGCCTATATTGCCCAGGCTGGACACTACCACGCCGAAGGCCTCTATGAATCCGACCCCCATGACCATCAGGCTGAACCAGCCTACGAACAGGATACCGAGGTAGCAAAGCGCAAAGGTGGACACCGTGGAGAGGGTGGCGGTAGAGACCGCCTGATGGTTGATCTTGACAGGCAGTACCGCACGCGGATGAATCAGGCGGTGAAACTCGTTGCGCATGTTCTGCAAGATAATCAATACGCGCATGCTCTTGATGCCTCCACAGGTGGAACCCGTACAGCCCCCCGCCAGCATGAGGTAAATCATCAGCAGCCAGGTGAAGGGCATCCAGGTGCAGTAGTCATCGGTGGCATAGCCGCAGGAAGTAAAGATGGAGGCCACCTGGAAAAAGGCCTTGCGCACCGCCTCCTCCACGCCGTAATGATTGTAGAAACGTAACGAGAGCGCACAGACCACGGTCACTACCACCACTGTCGCAAGGTAGAACTTCACCTCATCATTCCGTAGAAAATGAGAGAACTGTCCTTTCAGGCACTTGAAATAGATCGAGAAATTGATGCCCGCCAGCACCATGAAAACTGCCTCCACGTATTCGATGAAAGGGGAGTCCCAATAAGCGATGCTGTCCTGCTTGGTAGAATAACCACCGGTAGCGGCAGTGGTGAAGGCATGGCAAATCGCATCAAACGGGTCCATACCGCCCACCAGCAGCAGGCCAAAACAAGAAGCGGTCAGCAACAGGTAGATGGTCCACAGCCATTTCGCCATCACACTGATTTTGGGATGAATCTTGTCATGGTTGACACCGGTGGCCTCGGCAGAGAACAACACCTGGTTGCCCAGCCCGAAGATGGGCAGGAAGGCTACGGTAAAAAACACAATCCCCAGACCACCAATCCATTGGATAAAGCTACGCCAGAACAGCATCCCGTGCGAGAGTGACTCAATGTCATCCAGAATAGTGGCACCGGTCGTCGTAAAGCCCGACATGGTCTCAAAGAAAGCGTCAGTCACCCGAGGAATCTCGCCACTAATCAGCATGGGCAGCATCCCGAACAAGGTGAACAACAGCCACGAGAAAGCGACAATGCAATAGCCGTCGCGACGGGACACGGTATTCTCTCCGCCCTTGCCCAGAAACTGTAGGACGAAGGCGGCACCCATCGTCAACAAGGCCGAATAGGCAAAACTCTGCCAGGAGGACTCACCGTACAGCAGTGAGACACTCAGGCACACCAAGAACATCATCCCCTCCAAATGCAGCAGGATGCCCAGCACGCGGAATATCAGTGGACGGTTAATCAAGCTGTTGCTCCGGCTGTTCTTGACCACCACGTTGTTCGAAAGAAAATCTTCCATATCATCTTTAAATGTCGTTTGAACTGCAAAGCTACGCAAAAGAATGCATTTCTGATACATTTTTGCGGATTTTATTCCTTCCAATCCTTGAACTTCTCAAAATAATTGCGTTAATTTGCAGGAAGATATATAAAACAGTTTTCGACCCTATACCGATGACCATGAACCAACTGACCATCCAACTGATTAAAAAGCTGTGCGGCGTCAACATCGAACAGCTGCAGGCAGACAATGAGCAATTGCTCGTCAAGAACGGACAACTATCCACCGAAATCAAGCAAGCTTCGCAAGAGGTGGCGTACAAACGTTTACAACTCACTGACATGCAGAAAGATCTTTCTGCCGTCCAAGCTGAATTGGAAAAGCTTCAAAACGCCATGAATCAGGCAAAGGAGGAGGTGGAAACCGCCCGGACCGAGAAAGAAAAGGCCTGTTCGGAAAGGGAGGCCGCCATCGCAGAAGCTAAGACCGCGAACGAAAGAGCGGAGCAAGCGGAAGCAGCGGCTACAACCGCGAGAAGCGAAGCGGCGAAAGCCATCTCCGAAAAGGAAGAAGCGATGACGAAAGCGGAAGAAGCCATAGCACAAGCGGAAGCAGCAAAGGCGGAAACAGAAGCAGCAAAGGCGGAAGCGAAAACGGCAAAGGCGGAAGCGAAAACGGCGAAAGTGAAAGCAGAGCAGGCTCTCGCACAGATGGAAGAAGCCGTGGCGCAGGCCAAGACCGCAAACGAAAGAGCGGAGCAAGCGGAAGAAGCGGCTACAACCGCGAGAAGCGAAGCGGCGAAAGCCATCGCCGAAAAGGAAGAAGCGATGACGAAAGCGGAAGAAGCCAT
>JAQXRG010000097.1 GCA_029218405.1 Bacteroidales bacterium | reverse complement strand
TCATCGAAGGTCCGGGCCACGTGCCCTTGCACAAGATCCGCGAGAACATGGAGCGCCAGATCAGCCACTGCCACAACGCGCCGTTCTACACCCTCGGCCCGTTGGTGACCGACATCGCTCCGGGCTACGACCACATCACGTCGGCCATCGGCGCGGCACAAATCGGCTGGCTGGGAACCGCCATGCTCTGCTATGTCACCCCGAAGGAGCACCTGGGCCTGCCCAACCGTGAGGACGTGCGGACAGGGGTCATCACCTACAAGATCGCCGCCCATGCGGCCGACCTGGCGAAAGGACACCCGGGCGCGCAGATCCGCGACAACGCCCTGAGCAAGGCCCGCTACGAGTTCCGCTGGCGGGACCAGTTCCACCTGAGCTTGGACCCCGACCGTGCCTTGGAGTATTTCAACGAGGGACGGCACACGGACGGAGAGTACTGCACGATGTGCGGCCCCAACTTCTGTGCCATGAAGCTGAGCCGCGACCTCAAATCCATTTAAACCCAAAGAATCATGTTCAGCGACGAATTAGCCAACATCAGCTGGGAGGAGACCACCGCCCGCATCTACGCCAAGACCGAGAACGACGTGCTCCGGGCCTTGGGCAAGGAGCACTGCGATGTGGAGGACTTCATGGCCCTCATCTCTCCGGCCGCCGCCCGGTTCCTGGAACCCATGGCGCGGCTCAGCAAGAAATACACGGAAGAACGGTTCGGCAAGACCATCTCCATGTTCATACCTCTTTATATTACCAACTCGTGCACCAACTCGTGCGTCTATTGCGGGTTCCACATCAGCAACCCCATGGCCCGCACCATCCTCACCCCCGAACAGATAGAGGACGAATGCGTGGCCATCAAGCGGCTGGCGCCCTTCGAGAACCTCCTGCTCGTGACCGGCGAGAACCCCGCCAAGGCGGGCGTGCCCTACTTGGCCAAGGCCCTCGACGTGTGCAAGAAGCACTTCAGCAACATGAAGATTGAGGTGATGCCCCTCTCCGCGGAGGAATACAAGGAACTGACCGAACATGGCCTGAACGGGGTCATCTGCTTTCAGGAGACCTACAACAAGGCCCGCTACAACGTCTATCACCCGCGCGGCATGAAGTCGAAGTTCGACTGGCGCGTCAACGGCTTCGACCGCATGGGACAGGCCGGTGTCCACTCCATCGGCATGGGCGTGCTCATCGGGCTGGAGGACTGGCGGACCGATGTCACCATGATGGCCTACCACCTGCGCTACCTCCAGAAACACTACTGGCGCACCAAGTACAGTGTCAACTTCCCCCGCATGCGCCCTGCCGAGAACGGCGGGTTCCAGCCCAACGTCATCATGAACGACCGCGAGCTCGCACAGGTCACCTTCGCCATGCGTATCTTCGACCACGATGTGGACATCTCCTACTCCACCCGTGAGCCCGCCTACATCCGCGACCACATGGCCGGACTGGGCGTGACCACCATGAGCGCGGAGAGCAAGACCGAGCCGGGAGGCTACCACACCTACCCGCAGGCCTTGGAGCAGTTCCACGTGAGCGACGAGCGCACGGCCGTGCAGGTGGAGCACGACCTCAAGGCACTGGGACGCGAACCCGTATGGAAGGACTGGGACACCTCGTTCGACGAACTCAAGCTGGCCCGATAACCCCCGCCGACCATGGACAACCGATATGACCGACAGCTCCTCCTGCCCGAAATCGGGCAGGAGGGCCAGGAACGGCTGGCACGGGCCCGGGTGCTCATCGTGGGCGTGGGAGGGCTCGGCTCGCCTGTCGCCCTCTACCTGGCAGGAGCCGGGGTAGGCACCCTCGGGCTGGTGGACGCCGACACCGTCAGTGTGACCAACCTCCAGCGCCAGGTGCTCTACGCACAGTCCGCCACCGGCGCCCCGAAAGCCATCGAGGCCCGCCGGCGGCTGCTGGCCCTCAACCCCACCCTCCAGGTCAACGCCTATCCCGAGTTCCTCACCGCGGAGAACGCCGACCGCATTGTCGCCGGCTACGACATTGTGGTGGACGGATGCGACAACTTCGCCACCCGCTACCTCATCAACGACACCTGCATCCGGCAGGGAAAAGTCTATGTGTACGGCGCCATCCGTGCCTTCGACGGACAGGTGTCGGTCTTCAACCACCAAGGCCGGTACAGCTACCGCGACCTCTTCCCCGACGAGGCCGGCCTGCTGGCCCTGCCCCATCCTCCGAAGGGGGTCATCGGCGTGGTGCCGGGCATCGTGGGCTGCGTCGAGGCGGGCGAAGTGCTGAAACTGATTTGCGGTTATGGCGACATATTGAGTGGGAAAATATGGCAAATAGACCAAAAAACGATGGAGAGCCACACAATTTTGCTCTAAAGAGTTGCAATATTACAAATAGGTTACTACCTTTGCTCTGCCTAACAAAAGGTTTATGACATGAAGCTGATTTTGATCACCACTCCCACGTACTTCGTGGAAGAAGACAAGATACTGACCTCCCTTTTCGAGGAGGGACTGGACATACTCCACCTGCGCAAGCCGGACACACCACCGGTTTACGCGGAACGGTTGCTTACCCTCATCCCTGAGAAATTCCACAAACGGATTGTTGTCCATGGCCACTTTTACCTGAAGGAAGAGTACAAGCTGAAAGGTATCCACCTGAACCAGCGGAACCCGAACGCCCCCTACAACTATTCGGGGCACCTGAGCTGCTCGTGCCACTCCATCGAGGAAGTGAAGCAGAAGAAACCCGGCTGTGACTACGTGTTCCTCAGCCCCGTGTTCGACAGCATCTCCAAGGCAGGCTATGCCTCCGCCTTCAGTCCGGAACAGCTCCGGGCGGCGGACAAGGCAGGCATCATCGACCGCCGCGTCATCGCCCTGGGAGGCATTGACGAGAGCAACATCCGCAGCGTGAAGGACATGGGATTCGGCGGCGCCGCCATCCTCGGCGGCCTGTGGGAGAAGTTCAATCCCGCCACCGACTACAATTACCAGGCCCTCATCGACCACTTCAAGCTGCTGAAGAAACTGGCCGACTGACGCAGTTTTTCCGTCAGGGACTTGTAGAACTGCGGGAAAAGGCGTACCTTTGCCGCACGAAATGACAGTGAGACTAATATTTCATTTTATACACCATGAGCGAAACATCTCCTTTTAAGGTATTCTCGGGTACAAATTCGAGATATCTTGCAGAAAAAATCTGTGCAAGTTTGGGTTGCCCGCTGGGTAACATGAACATTACTCATTTTGCGGACGGCGAGTTCGCGGTCTCTTACGAAGAGTCCATCCGTGGCCAGCACGTGTTCCTGGTCCAGTCCACCTTCCCCAATTCCGACAACCTGATGGAACTGCTGCTGATGATTGACGCCGCCAAGCGTGCCTCGGCGAAAAGCATCGTGGCGGTCATCCCCTATTTCGGATGGGCCCGTCAGGACCGCAAGGACAAGCCGCGTGTATCCATCGGTGCCAAGCTGGTGGCCGACCTGCTGAGCGTGGCCGGTATCGACCGCCTCATCACCATGGACCTCCATGCCGACCAGATTCAGGGCTTCTTCGACATCCCGGTGGACCACCTCTATGCTTCCGGCATCTTCCTGCCCTACATCCAGTCGCTGAACCTGGAGAACCTGGTCATCGCCACTCCCGACGTGGGCGGCTCCAAGCGCGCCAGCGCGTATGCCAAATACTTGGACGTGCCCTTGGTGCTCTGCAACAAGACCCGCGAACGTGCCAACGTAGTGGCTACGATGCAGATCATCGGTGATGTGAAGGACAAGAACGTGATTGTAGTGGACGACATGGTGGACACCGCCGGCACCATCACCAAGGCGGCCGACATCATGAAGGAAGCCGGCGCGCGTTCGGTCCGTGCCATCGCCTCCCACTGCGTGATGTCCGGTCCCGCTTCAGAGCGCGTGCAGAAGTCGATGCTGGAAGAGATTGTCTTCACCGACAGCATCCCCTACTCCAACCGTTGCGCCAAGGTGAAGCAGCTGTCCATTGCCGACATGTTCGCCGAGACCATCCGCCGCGTGATGAGCAACGAGTCCATCAGCTCCCAGTACTTGGTCTGACCAGCCAGTGCCGGGTGTCCGGACAAGATAGATAATACCACAGCGTCCAGCAACCGACAGGGTTACTGGACGCTTTATTTTTGCCGCCCTTGTTGTCTTGCCGCCTTTGCTGCCGGCGGCCGGCCTCACCGCCGGGAGCCCCTCGTCCGAAGGCTCACCCCTGGCGGTGGAGATACAGCTCATGGTCGATGACCGAAGGCAGCTCCTCCTTGTAGTGGGTCACCATGATCAGCGTCTTGTCGCGCCGCTGGCAGAACGCCTCGATGACATCCTTCACCAACCGGCGGTTCCGCATGTCAAGGCCGTGAAGCGGCTCGTCGAGAATCAGCAGCTCGGGGTCCTTCACAAACGCGCGCGTCACGAGCACCAGGCGCTGCTCGCCGCTGGAAAGCTGCAGGAAGCTGCGGTCCTTCAGGTCGGCAATGCCGAAAATGTCCATCCATTCCTCGCACTTGGCCCGGTCCTCCTCCCGCGTCTTGCGGTACAGGCCCACCGAGTCGTGCAGCCCGCTGGCCACGATGTCCATCACCGGCAAGTTCTTCTGATAGGCACGGTGCATCTCCGGACTCACGTAGCCGATGTGTTTCTTGATTTCCCAGATGCTCTCCCCGCTGCCCCGCTTGCGGTCGAACAAGGAGATGTCGCAGGCATAGCTTTGCGGGTTGTCGGCACAGACCAGGCTCAGCAGGGTGGACTTGCCCGACCCGTTCTCGCCGCACAAGGCCCATTTCTCGCCGCAGAGCACCGTCCAGTCCAGCTCCTGCAGGATGGTCCGCTCGCCATAGCGGATGCTGACCCGCCGCAGGTCCACCACGTGACGGGTATGGTAGAGGTTGTCCGCATAGGGCAGGTCGAGGATGCGCTGCCGCCGCTCGTCGCTCAGCACCCGCACGGGGTCGGACGGACGGTGGGCGAGGTACTCGGCCAAGGTCTGCTTGCGTCCGCAGACACGGTTCTCCACCGGCACCACATGCGTGATGAAGGAAGGGATATCGTCGGTCTTCGACAGCACCAGGATGACCTGCAGCGCGGTCCGTTCGGTCAACCGGCAGAGCAGCTCCTGCAGCAGGTCGCGCGTACGGGCGTCGAGGCCGATGAACGGATTGTCCATAATCAGCACACGGGGACGGGTGAGAAGCGTCTTGGTGAGCTGGAACTTGCGCAACTCACCGCTCGACAGCAGGATGATGTGCTTGTCCAGCATCTCCTCTATCCCAAACAGGTCATACAGCGTGCGCTTCACCTCCTCGTCGGCACACGGCGGCAGCAGCTCCCTGACCATCGGTGTCTCCTCCCGGTCCTGCGAGTTCCAGCGCTGCTGGTAGTAATACGTGCCGTCGGTGTCGCCGTAAGAATCGCGGAAGGTAATATACTTGATGTTGTCCGACACCAGGCTGGAGGCCGAGGGAGAGAAGTCATAGGCCACCTCGTTCCTCAGCAACGGATAGCGGCCGGTCAGCGTATCGACGAGCAGACTCTTCCCGCCCCCGTTGGGGCCCACGATGGCCACCTGCTCGCCGGCCTCTATGCGCAGCTGGATGGGTTCCTTTAAACGATAAAGCGGATGGCGGGTCACGCCATCCGTAATTGAAATAATTGTTTGCATATCTATTGGTTTATCACTGATGCACAATCATCGCCGAACGGGGCCCCACCACCAGCTGGCTGCCGGTAAAGGTACCGAGACCCTTCACCAGGTCGATGCGTCCGTCGCGGGCCGCCACCCAGTACTTGCCTTCGGGGACTTCCACCGTCACCGGTTCCGTACGGGCATTGAGCACGACCGTCGTGTTGAGCCAGGAGTCGCCGCAGGGGGTGCCGTTGAGGCGGAAAGCCACCACATTGCCGGCCGCCGGGACGGGCAGGAACTCCAAGTGCTTCCGGACGAGGTCGGCGTCGCCCATCCGGAAGGCCGGATGCGCCTTGCGCATGGCGATGAGTCCGGCCACATAGTCGAACACGTCGCGGTGTTCCGTCTTCTGGTTCCAACGGATGGTGTTGATATTGTCGGGACTGTTGTACGAATTATGCACGCCCTGCTTGTCGCGGAGCACCTCGTCGCCCGCGAAGAGGAAGGGCACTCCCTGCGAGGTCAGCACCGCCGTCTCGGTCAGTTTCTGCAACGCGCTGATTTCCTGTACCGAGGCTCCCGGCAGCGTCACCTTCAGGCGGTCGGCCAGGCAGAGGTCGTCGTGACAGCTCGCGTAAGAGATGAACTGCGTGGGCTGGGCGGCCCAGAAACACGGCACGGAGTGTCCGGCGGCATTGA
>JAQXRG010000096.1 GCA_029218405.1 Bacteroidales bacterium | reverse complement strand
AAAAGGTGTATGCGGTGGGCGATGCCATCGAGTTCCCCCACCCCCTTACCGGCAAGCCCTGGCTCAACTTCCTGGCGGGACCCGCCAACAGACAGGCCCGCATCGTGGCCGACAACATGGTACTGGGCAACCACGTCCGCTACGAAGGAGCGGTGGGGACAGCCATCGCCAAGGTGTTCGACCTCACCGTCGCCTCCACCGGACTGCCCGCCAAACGCTTGCGGCAGATGGATATCCCTTACCTGTCAGCCACCCTCCATCCTTCGGCACATGCCAGCTACTATCCGGGTGCCTTGCCGATGGATATCAAAATAACCTTCTCCCCCACAGACGGAAGACTCTATGGCGCGCAAATCGTGGGTTACGACGGCGTGGACACTCGCATCAACCAATACGCCCTCGCCCTCAAGCAAGGAGCCACCGTGGAACAACTCACCCGGCTGGAACATGCCTACGCGCCTCCCTTCTCCGCAGCCAAGGACCCTGTGGCCATTTCCGGCTACGTAGCCAGCAACATCCTCAGTGGCAAGATGTCACCTCTCTACTGGCGAGAACTGCGTGACGCAGACCGCTCGAAGGTGACGCTCATCGACGTACGGACCCCTGACGAGGCCGCCTTGGGCAGCCTGACGGGAGCGGTGAACATCCCACTCGACGAACTGCGCGACCGCCTCAGCGAAGTGCCGGCCGACCGCCCCGTATGGCTGTTCTGCGGGGTAGGACTACGCGGTTACCTGGCCTCTAACATCCTGAAGGGAAACGGCTACACGGACGTGCGCAACCTCATCGGAGGGCTGAAGACCTACCAGGTGGCCACGGCTCCCCTGCCGGCTCCTGAGGGATTCGCACCTGTCGGTCCCGAAGCACCCGCAGCCTCCACCGTCACCCACACCCCTTCCGCTCCGGCAGAAACGCTCCACGTGGACGCCTGCGGACTCCAATGCCCTGGGCCTGTCCTGAAACTGAAGCAAACGATGGAAGTGCTCGCACCTGGACAGCAGGTGGAAGTACGGGCGACCGATGCCGCCTTCCCCCGCGACGCTGAAGCGTGGTGCCGCACCACCGGCCACCATTTTGCCGGCCACCGTTCGGAGGGCGGAATCCACTATGTACGCATCGAGAAAACCGCTTCCAGTCCCTCCGCCAGCCCGCTGCCCTCGCCCACGGCAAAAGGAAAGACCCTTATCCTCTTCAGTGACGACCTCGACAAGACACTGGCCACCTTCGTACTGGCCAACGGTGCCGTCGCCACCGGACAGAAAGTGAGCATCTTCTTCACTTTCTGGGGACTGAACGCCATCAAAAAGGCGACCAAACCGGCCGTGAAAAAAGATTTTTGGGGAAAGATGTTCGGCTGGATGCTACCGTCCGACTCCACCCGTCTGGGGCTCTCGAAAATGAACATGTTGGGAGCCGGGGCGAAAATGATGCGTCACTTGATGCGACAGAAAGGAGTGGACTCCCTGGAATCCCTGCGCCAGCAGGCCATCGACAACGGCGTGGAGTTCATCGCCTGCCAGATGTCCATGGATGTGATGGGCATCTGCCGGGAAGAACTGCTCGACAACGTGACCGTGGGTGGTGTGGCCACTTACATGGAACGCGCCGAGACAGCGAACGTCAACCTGTTCATCTGACGTTCTTCCCTTACGTTGATGATGGAAAAGAGGCATCCACCGATTCCGCAGAGGCGAGTTTTCTCCCCTCTCTTCCGGAATCGGTGGATGGCTCCTTTCGTTTTCTTTCGGCTTATTTCTTCAGAATCGGCTCACAGCTCAGGTTTATCCCCAGCTTCTTGAAAATCTTGCGGTCCACCTCGCCCAGCATCACCGTACAGTGCACCTGGCACCCCCGCAGCTTGGGCAACTGTTCCAAGGCACGGCGGCAGTTATCGTCGTCCTTCGACAGCACAGACAGGGCTACCAGCACCTCGTCGGTATGCAGACGCGGATTCCGACCGCCCAGGTAATGAATCTTGGTGTACTGTATCGGCTCAATCATCGATTGTGGAATGAGCTTTGTCTCGTGGTCAATACCCGCCAGGTGCTTCGTCACATTCAGCAGCAAAGCCGCGCTACAGCCCAGCAGCTGACTGGTATGGGCGGTGATGATGGTGCCGTCCTCCAGCTCGATGGCCGACGATATCTGCCCCGTCTTCCGCTGCATCTCCTTGGCGGCGATAGTGGTGCGGCGGAAGTCGGTCGTGATCTTCGCCTGGTTGAAGAGCAGCTGAATCTTGCTGATTTCCTCCTCGTTGCAGGCTCCGGCCGCCAGCTTGTTCGTTGCCTCATAATAACGGCGGATAATCTCGTCCTTCGACGCACGGCAGCACACCTCATCGTCACTGATGCAGAACCCCACCATGTTCACACCCATGTCCGTGGGCGACTTGTAGGGATTCGTGCCGTAAATACCCTCGAAGAGCGCGTTGAGCACAGGGAAAATCTCGATGTCGCGGTTGTAGTTGATAGCCGTCTTGCCATACGCTTCCAGGTGGAACGGGTCAATCATGTTCACATCGTTCAGGTCGGCCGTAGCCGCCTCGTAGGCGATGTTCACCGGGTGCTTCAGCGGGAGGTTCCACACGGGGAACGTCTCGAACTTGGCATACCCGGCCCTCACGCCGTGCTTGTGCTCATTGTAGAGCTGGCTCAGACAGACCGCCATCTTGCCGCTGCCCGGTCCGGGGGCGGTGACGATGACCAACGGACGCGATGTCTTCACGTAGTCATTCTTGCCGAATCCCTCCTCGGAGGCGATGAGCGACACATTGTGCGGATAGCCTTCGATGAGGTAATGGCAGTAGGTGGCAATGCCGTCACGCTCCAGCCGCTGGCGGAACGCGATGGCCGCCGGCTGTCCGTTGTAATGGGTGATCACTACCGAGCCGACCATGAACCCCAGACGCTGGAACTCGCCGCGCAGGCGCAGCACGTCCTCGTCGTAAGTGATGCCCAGGTCGGCACGCTTCTTGTTCTTCTCTATGTCGGCAGCGCTGATGACGATAACAATCTCCAGGCTGTCGCTCAGTTTCTGAAACATCCTCAGCTTACTGTCGGGCTGGAAGCCAGGCAGCACGCGGCTGGCATGATGGTCATCGAAGAGCTTGCCGCCCAGTTCGAGGTACAGTTTTCCGTCGAACTGGGAGATGCGCTCCCGGATGTGCTCAGACTGAATGCTCTGATATTTCTCGTTGTCAAATCCTGTTTTCATAACGGCTGCAAAATTAGGGAAAAAATGACAATTGGCAAATGACCATCGACAACTTTTCCCAAAAAACGCCTTGTCTTTCCTTCCGGCCTCAGCACATCCGGTCACGGTAATCCTCGTAACCGTAGGTACGGAAGATTTCCAGCCGTCCGTCGGCGTGCAGGAAGGCGATGGAAGGATGGTGGATACCGTTGAACATATTGGTCTTCACCGTGGTGTAGTGAATCATGTCCTCGAAGACAATCCGGTCGCCCGGACGCAGCTCATGGTCGAACCTCCAGCTGCCCATGTAGTCGCCGCTCAGGCAGCTGTTGCCGCCCAGCCGATAGACGTGCTCTTCGGGAGCCGCCGTCTTCACCGCCTCGGCCGGCAGGGACTCCGCTCCCCGCACCGTCGGCTGGTAAGGCATCTCCAGGCAGTCGGGCATGTGGCAGGTGAAGCTCACGTCAAGGATGGCGGTGCGGATGCCCCGGTTCTCCACCACATCGACCACCGAGGCCACCAGCGGGCCCGTCTGCCAGGCAAAGGCCGATCCGGGTTCCAGAATGATCTGCAGCCACGGATAGCGCGCCCGCAGCCCATTCAGCAGCCCGATAAGGTGCGCCGTGTCGTAGTCCTTTCGCGTCATCAGGTGACCGCCTCCCAGGTTGAGCCACTTCAGCTGCGGGAACCAGCGGCCGAACTTCTCCTCAATGTGCCGCAGCGTACGCTCCAGCTCGTAGGAGGACGACTCGCAGTGGCAGTGGCAGTGGAAACCCTCCAGTCCTTCGGGCAGGGTGTCAGGCAACCGGTCGGCCGTCACGCCGAAGCGGGTACCCGGAGCGCAGGGATTGTAAAGCTCCACCTCCACTTCCGCGTATTCGGGATTCACCCGCAGGCCGCACGACACGGGTTCGGGACTGGCCACCGCCATCGCCCGGAAGCGCTCGAACTGCGACAGCGAGTTGAAGGTAATGTGGTCACAATAGCGCAGGAATGCGGGGAAATTGGCTTCCGTATAGGCCGGCGAGTAAGCATGGGCCTTACTCCCGAATTCCTCGAACGCCAGCCGTGCCTCGTATTCCGAGCTTGCCGTCGTCGAACGGATGTACTCACGGAAGACAGGGAACGCCTTCCACAAGGCGAAGGCCTTGAAAGCCAATATGATTTCCACTCCGGCTTCGTCGGCCACTTTCTTAATCAGGCTCAGGTTTCTCCTGAGCAAGGTTTCCTCCATCACATAGCAGGGGGAGGGTAGTTGATTCAGCGTCATATTCTCAAGTTGTTAATCATTATCGTTACACATACCGATACGCGCGGGAGACCTCTCCTGCCGGTTGCCTGGTCTCACACCACCGTAAACTTGGCAAACTTCAGTAGCAGGTGCTTTGTGCCCGCATTGCGAAACACTACCGTCGCCTTCGTGTTATCACCTGTTCCTTCCAGCTGGGTCACCTCGCCAATACCGAAACGCTCGTGGCGGATGGTGCAACCCACCTGTACGCCTCCTGCCCCAGGAGAGGGACCAGAAACCGTAGAAGCCGCGGTACCGGCTGCTGCCGGAGCGGAGGGGATGCGGCGCAGATGTCGGGGAGCCGCCGGACGGACCATGGGACGCGGTTCTTCGGGCATAGGACCGCCGTCGAACATCGAGGCGCCTTCGTCCTCCCGACTGGCCTGACGTTCGTCCCACGAGCTGCGGTGCTCCCATTCGTTCCAGTTCGAGCCATCCGAAGAGAATCCACTGTCCGAAGAACGGGAGAAGGGTTTCCGGTGCGAGGAGCCCGACAACGGTGGCTGGTGCGAAGCGCCTGAAGCGGACGACCGGTTCCAGTTTCCCCCCATCGCGTTGCCGCCACTCCACAACGAGCCCGTCTCGCGTCGGAAGCGGTCGGCCCCCTGCTCCACCCGTCCGGCCAGGCGTTCCTGTTCCGGCAGCTGCAGGTAGCGCGGGTCAATGTCTTTCAGGAAGCGGCTGGGATTGCCGAACTCCTGCTTGCCGTAGCGGAAACGGCTCTTGGCGTACGAAAGGAAGCAACGCTCCTCGGCACGGGTCATCGCCACGTACAAGAGCCGCCGTTCCTCCTCCACCGCACGGGGCGAGTCGCCCGCCATCGGACTGGGGAAGAGGTTCTCCTCCAGCCCCACCACGAATACGTGGCGGAACTCCAGTCCCTTGGCCGAATGGATGGTCATGAGCGTCACCTTGGGCGTATCGTCCTTTTCGTCCCCGTCCTGGTCGGTCAGCAGGGCCACCTCCGAGAGGTAGTCCGTCAGTGCCACGTGCGGATTACCTTCCTCCTGACGTGTCTCACAGAAGGTACTCATGGCACTCACCAGCTCCTCCACGTTCTCCTGGCGGCTGAGGTTCTCGGGCGAACGGTCCTGGTAGAGGTCGGCGGCAATGCCCGACTGACGGACGATGGCCGCTCCCACCGAGGCCGCGTTCTGGGTGGTGGCCGCCTCGGCAAAACCCGCGACCAGTGTGCGGAAGACCTGCAGCTTGGCCAGCGTGCCCTTGTTGACGGCCAGCCCGCACCCGATGGGGTCGCAGAGCACCGTCCAGAGGCTCACTCCTTGCGCCGTGGCCGCCTGCACCAGCTTGCCCAGTGTTGTCTCACCGATGCCACGCGCCGGATAGTTGAGCACTCGCCTGAACGCCTCCTCGTCGTGCGGGTTGACTGCCAGGCGGCAGTAGGCGATGACATCCTTGATTTCCTTCCGCTGGTAGAACGACAGTCCCCCGTAGATGCGGTACGGCACCCCACGTTTGCGCAGCGCCTCCTCGAAGATGCGGCTTTGGGCATTCGTGCGGTATAGGATGGCGAAGTCGCTGTACGCGCAGTCCCCACGCGACCGGAGCCGCTGGAGCTGGTTCGCCACAATCTCGCCCTCCTCCACATCGCTGTAAGCACAGATCACCGTCACCGGGTCGCCCACCGCCTTTTCCGAGAACACCTCCTTGCGTATCTGGTCATGGTTCTTCGCGATGAGGCTGTTCGCCGCCTTCACGATGGTCTGCGTGGAGCGGTAGTTCTGCTCCAGCTTGAACAACCGCGCCTCGGGATACTGCTTCGTGAACTGCAGGATATTGTCGATGTTGGCTCCCCGGAACGAGTAGATGCTCTGCGCGTCATCGCCCACCACGCACACGTGACGGTGCCCCTCCGCCAGCTGGCGCACGATGCTGTGCTGCGCGAAGTTCGTGTCCTGGTACTCGTCCACCAGCACATACCGGAAACGCTCCGCGTACTGTCGGCGCACGTCCGGGAAACGGTCAAAGAGCAACCACGTATTCACCAGCAAGTCGTCAAAGTCCATCGCCCCACTCTGGCGCAACCGTTCGTTGTAGCGGCGGTACAGCTCCGCCACGGCCGGCATCTTCGCGGCCTTGTCGGCCTCGGTCAGCTCGGCGTCGGCGGCATAGGCGGCCGGCAGCAGCAGATGGTTCTTGGCGTTGCTGACGCGCGCCTGCACCGCTCCCGGCTTGTAGGTCTTGTCATCCAGCCCCATCTCCTTGATGAGGGACTTCAGCAGGTTTTTCGAGTCGGCCGCGTCGTATATCGTGAAACTGGACGGGTAGCCCAGCCGCTCCGCCTCCATGCGCAGGATGCGCGCGAAGATGGAGTGAAAGGTACCCATCCACAGGTAACGGGCCCGCTCTGGGCCCACCTGCCGCGCGATGCGGTCCATCATCTCACGCGCCGCCTTGTTCGTGAAGGTCAGCGCCAAGATACTCCACGGCTCATATCCCTGCTCCAGCAGGTAGGCTATCTTGTACGTCAGCACGCGGGTCTTTCCCGACCCGGCCCCTGCCACCACGAGCGAGGGGCCGTCGGTATAGAGCACCGCCGCGCGCTGGCTTTCATTCAGTTCGTCTATATAATTGCTCATCTTCATCTAACTATTCGTTCCTCGTCATCTTGACAATCGTTCTTCATTATCTTGTCGTTCTCACTCCAAAAACCGGTCGCGCAAGGTCCTCCGCAATGTTTCCGTCACGCCGAGGCACTCGGCAAGATACGCCTCCATGGACCCATAACGACGGTCCACCTCGTCCAACGCCGCCTCAAAGAGAGGGACATTGGCGGTGATAAGGGTCTGAATGACGGTCCGCTGCTCCTCCGTCTGGGTGGGAACCTGCGCCGCCAGGGAGTCGTAGAAAGCGGCCGAAAGCGCGAAATCCTGCACGAGCAAGTCACGCCCAGCTCCCAGCGCGGCCAGCAGCACCGCCGAGGCGCAGCCCGCACGGTCCTTGCCCTGAGTGCAATGCCACAGCACCGCGCCCTCCCGCCTCGCCACATCGGCAAGGAAACGGCGCAGCACCCGCTGGTTCTCCTCCTCGAAGAGAATGCGGACATACAACTGCTGGCATGCCGTCTGGACAAGCGGCGTACCCGCGTTGGCCAACAGGAAGCGAAGGATGGACCGCATGTCGTTCATGTCCACTCCCTCGGGCAGCTGCGATGAGGAGAGTGACGCACTGAGCGTCATCTGCTCCGCCCCTTCCACGGGCACGTCGGGAGCCGGACGCCGCTCTTCCTCACTGCGGAGGTCGTACACGCAACACACTCTGTAACGGTCCCGCAGCAGGGCGGCATCCTCCGCCGACAGCCGGGCCAAGGCCCCGCTGCGCAACAGCACGTCAGGCCTCACCCGCTTTCCACCGATGCGGTATCCGCCCAACTGGCGGGCGTTATTCACCGAGGACAGCCCCAACAACTGCCGCTCCAGCACCAGCTTCTGCCGCTCCGGCTCCCCCCGACTTTCTTTCCTCATTGTTGCCATGCCCTTTCTTTATATACAGACATCCAACAACGTCCGGACAGCCTCTTTCACCTGCTCCACCTGAGGGAAGAACACGCCCCGCGCGAACTGCAGCATCCGCGGACGGAAGCGCTGGGTGGTGGGCGAGTCGCAGCCAATCATGAACACCGTGCGAATCATGCGCAGGCAGTCCATCAACCGCCCGTAACGAGCCAGTTCCTCCGCACTCTCCGCACCGAAGTAATGGCGCACGAAGCAAGTGTCCAGTTGACCCAACGTAGCCAGGGTCATGCCCGTCATCTGCAGCGCCAGCTCGTCTGTGCTCAGTCCTTTCAGCACCACGGCGATGGAGATAAGGTCGTAGATGGGGTGCCCCACACCCATCATCGCCATGTCAATCCACATCATCTCGCCGTCCTGCAGCATGATGTTTTTGGGGTGCGCGTCGCCGTGCACCAGACAGCCTCCCTCGGGCAGGGCCTCGCAGACATCCGCCAGCAGGTCCCCCTCCTCCGGAGTGAGGTAAGCCCGCGTGGCCTCCACCTGACGGCGGTAGTCCTCCTTCACGCTCCCGAACACGGGGTTGTCCGTGTGGATGGCATGCAGCTGGCGCAAGGTTTCCACATAGCGTTCCACCCACTCGTCCATTTGCTCCGGATGCGCCTGGAGCATCTCGCCGAGGGTGATGCTGTGCAACGTCTCATACACCACACCGCGACGGCCCTCGCCGCAGTCCACCCGGTCGAAGGTGATGGCCGTAGGCACGCCGAGGATGAACGCCTCCTTGGCCTTGCGTGCCTCTTCCTCCAGCTCCGCATCGGTGGCGGGGTTGTAGTTCACCTTCACGATTTCCTCCGGACTGATGCGATAGACCGCACCCGTGCCGCCAATTCCCAGCTGCTGGCAGGTGTCAAGGTCAATCTTGCGCAAGGCCTTCTCCACCTGCATAATCTGCGTGAATCCCGTGGTTTCGAATACACTATACACTCCTGGCTCTACGTCCACGATGCGGAACCGCTTCTCCGTTTTAGCCAGCCGCACCATAATGCGCAGTCCGCTGGAAGCGATGTACTTCAACGCGCCGGCCCGTAGGCACAGCCCCTCGTGGGGGGTGGCAGCACAGATTTCCTGTATTTCCTTTTCCACTCCGTTGGCCGTCAGCGTGTCAATACGCTCCGGCAGTTCCAGGGCCAGTTCCGCCCCATTCAATTCCTGTTTCATTGTTTTATTTCTTGTTCTTTCATCAATCATTATACTTAGCGATAAAGGTACGGAAACATTTTCAGACCGCCAAATACCGCAGCGGTTTTCTCGTCCTTTGCTCACGTCTTTTCTTTATTGTTGATACAATCGTTTTCCCGAGAAGGACTCCCGATTCCGAAGAACACTTCCGGCCCAGGGCCGACCTTCCTTCCTCACTCGATTCCCTTCACATACTCATACAGGCGGCGATAGAAGGCATGACGCGTCAAGGTGGCGGCGTTGCCCAGGATGATGAGCTTCATCCGGGCCCGTGTCATGGCCACGTTCATCCGGCGCAGGTCACTGAGAAAGCCGATTTGGCCTTGGTCATTCGCCCGCACCAAACTGATAAGGATGACATCGCGTTCCTGTCCCTGAAAGCCGTCCACGGTATTCACCGTCAGGGCCGGTCGGTAAGGCTTGAAGAAGCTGTCACGCCGCAGCAGCTGCCGGAGGTACTGCACCTGCGCCTTATAGGGCGAGATGACCCCAACGTCAATACGCTCCTCCAAGAACCGCTCGCGGCCGATTTTCGTGATGTACGCTTTCAGCTGGGCGACGGTCAGCTCTGCCTCGGGCTTGTTGATGCGCCCGTAGCTCTCACCCACGAACTCCTCCGGACTGTCCAGCTCGTCTGTCTCCACCCACTCAATGGGCGTGTCGAAGTCAAGCAGCCCCCTGAACCGCACCTCGGGCGCGGCCTCCAGCTGTCCGCCGTAGAACCAGTCGGAAGAGAAGCGCATGATGGCCTCGTTCATGCGGTACTGCACCCGGAGGAGCGACACCGCCTCGGGACGTGTCCGGACCACCGTCTGCATCAGCGTCACGCCCAGTCCTGCACGCATCGCCTCGGGCGACTTCACCGTGGGCGGCAACTGCTGATGATCGCCGGCCAGCACCACGCGGCTGGCCTTACGGATGGCAATCCAACATGCCGCCTCCAAGGCCTGCGCCGCCTCGTCAATGAACAAGGTACTGAACTTCTGGCGGTCCAGCAGCCGGTTGGCGCTCCCCGCCAACGTGCAGGCGATGACCCGCGCCTCACCGAACAGTTCGGCGTTGATGCGTATCTCCAGTTCCGTGGCGCGGTCCTTCAGCGAGTTGACCTTCTGCGTCACCGACCAGCGCGCTGCCGCCCCTTTCCGCCTGCTCCCCCGCAACTCGCGGATGGCCTTCCGGATGCTCCACAGCTGCGGATAGTCGGGGTGCGCCTCGAAGCGCCGCTCGTAGGTGAACGAAAGCATCTTGTCGTTCACCCGCGTGGGATTTCCGACACGCAACACGTTCACGCCCCGATCCACCAGCTTCTCGCAAATCCAGTCCACGGCCATGTTGCTTTGAGCACACACCAGTACCTGGCTCTCGCGGTGCAACGTCTCGTAGATGGCCTCCACCAGCGTAGTGGTCTTCCCCGTTCCGGGAGGACCGTGCACGATGGCCACGTCCTTGGCGTGGAGCACCCGGTTCACCGCCACCTCCTGCGCAGGGTTGAGCCACGGGAAACGAACGGGCTGGAAGGTCCTCCACGCTGGCTTCCGCACGCCATGGAAGGTCTCGCGCAGCTCGGCCAACCGGTTGTCCTTGGCCTCCGCCACCCGGCGCAAGGCCTCGAACATGAGGCGGTAGGTCGTCTCGTCAAAGAAAAGCTGCACGCCCAACCGGTCACGCCCCTGAAGGTCCAGCAGAGCGTCAGTTCCCGGAAGAGCCACCACCATGCGGTCCCCATCGACATAGCTCACCGTGGCCGTGAAGCCGAGGTGGGCGATACGCCCAGTCCCGAACCCACACTCATCCTCCAGCTCATGGAAGAAGCACACCGGCTTACCATATTCAAAGAGGTGTTCCACCTCCAGGTCCTCGGTACGCTCGACCTCCACCACAAGCTGGTTGAGTGCGTTGTAATAACTGCGGCCCAGACGGATGGGAAACCAGCAAACGCCGCGCTTCACCTTCCGTCCGATGCCCATTGCCTCCGTATGTACCCGGAACTGTTCTTTCTCGTATTCATACTCCTTCTTCAGCCATTCCAACTGACTGAGAAGGGATAGACTGGAATTCCTGTTCTCCATGAATGTTTGCCTTTTCGTTTTTCGGACAGTGTCCAACTTCTTCCGACACGGTCAACTTTGCTTACAAATCCTTTCAACTCTTCACGTCCGCCCTCGCCCGGCTCTGCGTCACCACATACACGCCTGCGAAAATACACGCGGCGGCCAGCGCCTTCAGCCAGCCGAAGGAGGCCATGCCCACCGCTACCGCCACACCACTGCCCACCACCGGCTGCATATAGTTGTACATGCTCACCACCGTGGGGCGCAGCGACTTCTGGCCCACCAGCATCAGGAGATAGGCCACGTAGGTGCCAAAGAAGACCACATAGCCTGCCTCGGCCCACGCCACCGCCGAAATGGCCCCTAAGTCCGTCGCCGCGAAATCACGGTAGGAAAAGGGCACGAAGCAGATGGCGGCGTAGCTGAACATCCATTTCATCAGCGTGATGACACTGTAACGGGCGATGAGCTGCTTGAAGATGGTGAGATAGCACGCGAAACTGACCTGAGCGGCCACACAGAGTGCGTCGCCCCACACGCTGCCCTCCGCGCCGCCTGTCCCGGCATTGCTCAGGATGAGGGTCAGGGCCCCCACCGAACCGAGCATCACACCCGCTACCTTTTTCGGCGTGACCGGCTCCTTGAGGAAAAGCGCGGCGAGCACCATCGTCACGATGGGCATGGAAGTCGTCATGATGGACGAATCAACGGGCGAGGTGAGCGACAGCCCGAAGGTGAAGCACCCTTGGTTGCACACAATGCCCAGCATGGCGGCAAAGAAGAGCCGTAACAGGTCGGCGGGCGGCACCTGTTCCTGACGCACGAACAGTGACGTGGCCCAAAAGCAGGCCGCCGCCCCCATCATGCGCAGGTTCGCCAACATCAGGCCCGAAATCCCCGCGTCCATCGCCGCCTTGCCTACCGGCGACATCAATCCCCACATGCAGGCCGCCGCGAAGAGGGCCAGATGGGCTTTCAGGTTCCGTATGTCTGTCTTCTTAATCATTCTGCCTTTATCATTGGTGGTTGTTTTTGCGGTGCAAAGGTACGCTTTTTCCGGACAATTCGGCACGATGTTCTCCAAATCTGCCTGCTTCGGCCCCAAAAATCGTCCAGGAATGCCCACCGAAGCAAGCGTTCCCTCTCCTTTCCGCTCTTCCAACCACATTTCCCTTTCCCCAGCTTGCACGTTCCAATGAAAATGCGTATCTTTGTGAAGCATCACCAAAAAACACCTATGGATATGATGAACGAACTGCAAGACCACTACATCCGCTTCGACTGGGCCATCAAACGGCTGCTCAGACAGAAGGCCAACTTCGGCGTGCTTGAGGGATTCCTCACCGTCCTGCTCGGACAGCGCATCACCATCGTCGAACTTCTGGAGAGCGAGAGCAACCCCACTTACGAGCGCGACAAGTACAACCGGGTGGACATCAAGGCACTCGACAGCAAGGGGGAGATTGTGCTCATCGAGGTGCAGAATTCCCACGAGGCCGACTACCTGGAACGGTTGCTCTTCGGAGTGGCGAAGACCATCACCGAGCACATCGAGCTCGGGAAGCCCTACCGGGAGGTGAAGAAGGTCTATAGTGTCAGCATCGTCTATTTCGACCTCGGGAAGGGAACGGACTACCTCTACCACGGACAGAACCGGTTCAAGGGCATACATACCCATGACGAGCTGACCATCAGCCGAAGGGAGCAGAAGGCCCTCGTCACCAGAAAGCCACAGGACATCTTCCCCGAATACTACATCATCCGCGTGAACGAGTTCGACAAGGTGGCCGTCTCCCCTCTGGAGGAGTGGGTGCGCTACCTCAAAGACGGCATCATCAGCCCCGACACCGTCACACCGGGACTCCCCGAGGCGCGTGAGAAGCTGCGCTACTGGGCCATGAGCAAGGAGGAGCGGACAGCCTACGAGGCGCACCTCGACGCGCTCGTAGTACAGACCGATGTCATCTCCACCGCACGGCGACTGGGACAATACGACGGACATCAGGAAGGACTGGAGGAAGGCATGCGGAAAGGATTGGAACAAGGACGGGAAGAAGGACGGGAACAAGGACGGGCCGAAGGCGAGGAGAAGGGCCGCGCGGATGAGAAACGAGCCATCGCCCAGAACCTGAAACAGCTGGGCCTCGACACAGCGGACATCTGCCGCAGCACCGGACTCACTCCCGAAGAAGTGGAGCGGCTGTGAGCGAAACAGCGGAAAGAACACTTCCGAAAGCATCAGTAGGACAGGGACACAAGAACAACGAAACAGGAAGAACGGCGGTTTTTGAAACAAAGATAATTCAAATCTGAACCATCCCCTGTTAAGAATGGCTTGATTATGTTGGCTCTATAACGAATTGTATGGGTAATCGAGTTTTCTTGAATGGCGCAGGTCTGACTGCACATGGAGAAGGAAGACCCAGTCTCATAGCAAACGATTTTTCACTATTCAAACCGAAATGTATTAAAAATTAGAATGCAT
>JAQXRG010000095.1 GCA_029218405.1 Bacteroidales bacterium | reverse complement strand
AGCAGGTCGGTGGTGACCAGTGTCTGCCGGTCGCCCAGCTCGAGGACGGCCGCGTCGTCGCCCACACCGTACTTTGTCTCCGGGTTCAGGAGTTGGATGTCCTGAGTGAGCCGCTTGATCAAGCCAAACTCGCCCAATGTCGATATTTCTGTTCGGATTCCTTCGTGCATATCGTTCAAATTCTGTTGATAAGTTCTTTCATTAATGTTGTCATGCGGGGCTGGGCCGCATCCGCCGCCAGCTGCACCTCCGTATGGGACGCCTCGACCGGTGCCTCAGCGGCGGTGGCCACATTGGTGATGACCGACACGCCAAAGACCCGCATCCCGCAATGGCGCGCCACAATCACCTCGGGAACCGTGGACATGCCGACGGCATCGGCCCCGAGGAGATGGAACATCCTGTATTCGGCCGGAGTCTCAAAGGTAGGGCCTTGCGAGCCGAGGTACACGCCCTGCCGCACGGGAATGCCTTGCTCGGCGGCCACTTGCCGCGCGGCGGCGATGAGCTCTTTCGAATAGGCCTCGCTCATGTCGGGGAAGCGGGGGCCGTAGTCCAGGTTCTTGCCCCGCAAGGGATGCTCGGGAAAGAGGTTGATGTGGTCGGTAATCAGCATCAGGTCGCCCACCTGGAAGGTGGGGTTCGTTCCTCCCGCCGCATTCGATACGAAAAGAATCCGTACGCCCAGCTCGCGCATCACCCGGACAGGGAACGTCACTTCCTTCATGCTGTAGCCTTCGTAATAATGAAAACGTCCCTGCATGGCAAGGATGTCCTTGCCGCCCAGCCGGCCGACGATCAGTTTCCCGCTATGGCCTTCTACCGTCGATACGGGAAAATGGGGGATGTCCGCATAGTTGATTTCCTGCCGGTCTGTCATGTCTTGCACCAGACTTCCCAGTCCCGTCCCCAAGATGATGGCGGACTGAGGACACACGTGCATCCGTGCCCGCAGGAAGTCAGCGGCTTCTTGTATTCTCTCTAACATACGCAGTGATATATTGGTTAAAACGTTCTTTCTCGTGAAACAGGAAGTCCACCTCGACCGGCAGCACGTACAGCCGCTCCTTCAGGGCTTCCGAAAGCTCCGCATGTCCCAACAGCCGCGAAGCGTCCTTCTCTGTGGTGACCACTATCCGTCGGTCCTCGGGCAACCGGTGGAACGCCTCTTCCACCCGCCGGAGGTCGGAGGCGGAGAAGTCGTGATGGTCGGCAAAGGAGACAGACACCACGTGAGGGGTGTAACGGGCCACCTCCCGCTGCAGGGGGGCAGGCGCGGCTATGCCGGTGAGCAGCAAGACATGGTCTTCGGCCCCCAACGTGTCGAGCCGCCGCTCCGGACGGTGAGCAAACAGGGGCTGCAAGGCACCATAGACCAAGGTCGTGAAGAACACCTGCTGGCCGGGATACGGGGCCAAGGCCTGCAAGTAGCGCTGCCGATCGTCCTCGCCCAGTCCGGGAGGGCACTTGGTGACCACCATCACCTCCGCCCGCCGTCTGCCAGCCACGGGTTCGCGCAGGCGTCCTGCCGGCAGCAAGGCGTCCTGGAAGAACGGGCGATGGTAATCCGTCAGCAACAGGCTGAGACCGGGGCGTACATACCGGTGCTGGAAGGCATCATCGAGGAGAATCACTTCCACACCGGGGGCCGTCCGACTGTCCGTGAGCCGGTCAATGCCCTCGCAACGGTCGCTGTCCACCGCCACATAAATGTCGGGGAACTTGTGCGCCATCTGGTACGGCTCGTCTCCGATGTCGGCGGCTGTCGCAGAAGCAGAAGCCAGCACAAAGCCTTTCGATTTCCGACGATACCCCCGGCTCAGGACGGCCACCTGCCAGTCGTTCCGCAACAGGCGGATGAGGTACTCGGTATGGGGGGTCTTGCCGGTGCCCCCCACTGCCAGGTTGCCCACGCTGATGACCGGCAGCGGAAACCGCCGCGATGGCAACAGCCCTTGGTCGAACAGCCAGTTGCGGACCCTTACGCCGCACCCATACAGGAAGGAAAGCGGATAAAGACTACGGAAAATGCGCACAGAAGAAGCTTCCATGACCCTGCCCAAACTTACTCTATCACTCCTTCAAAAGGCAGACGTGCCTGCAGGCGGTCGGCCTCCTTCAGCCTCCGCAACCACGAGACGCTCTGGAAATATCCGTCGAACGAGGTGCGAAGACGTGCCTCAATGTAACGCTCCATTCCTACATCCGCCAAGCGGTCGAGCAAGCTCCGGCTCGACGGATAGCTGACCAACGAGTAGCGGTCCACTCCGGCCCGCTCGACCGCTTCCGCTATCGCCCGGTCCATACCGCCCAGCTCGTCCACCAGGTGCAGCTGCTGGGCCTGAAGACCCGACCATACTCTTCCTTCCGCTATCCGCTTGATGGAGTCCTGCGACAGGCCTCGTCCTTCGGCGCAACGAAGCGTAAACAACTCGTAGCCTTGGTCCACCGACCGCTGCATCAAGGCTTTCTCCTCTGGGGTCCACGGACGGCTCAGGTCGCCAAGGTCGGCCAGCCGGTTGGTCTTGACCGTCTCGAAACGCAGCCCCAGTTCCTTGTTCAGCAACTGTGACGCGTTGGGCACCATCCCGAAGATACCGATGGAACCGGTCAGCGTGGTCGGTTCGGCCACAATCCAGTCGGCCGGACAGGAGATATAATAACCGCCCGAAGCCGCATAGTCGCCCATGGAAACCACCACCGGCTTTTGAGCTTTCAGCAACGACACTTCCCGCCAGATCTGCTCGGAAGCATAGGCACTGCCTCCCGGCGAGTTCACCCGGAGCACCACCGCCTTCACGTCATCATCCTTCCGCAAACGGCGCAAGTCGGCAATGACCGTCTTGGCATGGATGCCCTCCTGCTCGTAAGAGTCATCAACACCGTTATCAATCTCTCCGAAGGCGTAATACACCGCGACAATGTTGCCGCTCATGTCCTTCGGGACATTCCGTTGGATGCCCATCATGTCCTGGGTGGTCAGGAGCTCGAGGTCATCTTCCTCCTCTACGCCCATCTGCTCCACCAACAGGTCCACCACCTGGTCTTTATAGAGCAACGTGTCGGCCAGGCCTTGACGGACATACGTCTCCGCCGGCTGCAGGTCCATATGCTCGTCGGCCAGTTCGTCCAGCTGTCCGGCCGTCAGCGAACGGGCGGCAGCCACATCGCCGACCATCTGCGACCAGATGTCGTCCAGGTACGCCTGAATCTGTTTCCGGTTGGCCTCACTCATCTCGGTGGCGATGAAGGGCTCCACCGCCGCCTTGTACGTGCCGACCCGGAAGACCTGCATCTCCACGCCCATCTTTTCCAGCAATCCCTTCAGGAACATGGTCTGCTGACTGAGGCCGTGCCAGGCGATGCTCCCCTTGGGGTTGACCACCAACCGGTCTGCCAGACTGGCGATGTAGTACGTGTTCTGCTGGTAACCGTCGCTGTAGGCGATGATAAATTTTCCGCTTTCCTTGAAATCGGCCAATGCCCGACGAATCGCCTGCATCGTGGCGGGAGCGCAGGACAGCGATCCCGCCTCTAAGTAGATTCCTTTTATCTTATCGTTGTCTTTCGCCTTCCGGATGGAAGCCAGCATGTCCGTCAGGCTGAGCGGCGACTGCACGGCCCCCATGTATTTATCGAAAGGGCTGGAAGCGTAGCGCTCCACCACTGTACCCGAGAGGCGGAGCAGGTACACCGAATTGTCCTTCACGACCGTCTCACTTTCCGATGAGGCGGACGCCATCAGTCCTGCCAACGCCAGGATGCCCACCAACAGGAAGGCGATGCCGGCCACGAACCATCCTACGATGGATGCCAAGGTAAACTTCAAAAATTCTTTCATAGTTGTATGTTTTTGTTATTCAAGTCCACTTTCTGTATAAGATACGGTGGTGTCCTCCTGCGGCGAAGTGTGCCACCCCCAGTACTTCTGCTGGGCGATGTCTTTCGCCCAGCGCGGGAAGTGGGAGTACGCCGTCGAGATGTGCACTCCTTCCTTCGGCCACTCCCATTCGCCGGCCACACAAATAGCCTGGGGCAGCACGCCCGGGTCGTCGGAGAAGGCCAGCAGGTCGCTGCAATCCTCACAGGAGCCCCGTACCACCTCCACATAAAAACGATTGGCGTCAGTGCCCATGGTGTAGGACTTGGGCCATGCCACACAGTCGAGTTCCACCCCCGACTCTAACGCCACGGCCGATGTGGTATTGATGTAGTCGCCACCGCCCAGCAGCGCGTGCACCTCGCCCAGGTTCTCATCCCCATCGGGACCGTTGTAGTGCAGGTACATCTTTGTATTACTGTCGCTGCCCGCCGCCAGCAGGGTGACGCAGGCCCGCTCTTCCGTATAGTCCGGTACGACACGGATGACCACCTCATTGAAGTCGAAATCCGCCTTCCGTGCCACGTCCTCGAAAGCGATGGTCCACGGCAGGAGCACTAAGTCGTCACGGTTGATGAAGTCGATGTCCGGCACCGTGATGGTCGGCAGCTCGCTTTCCACTCCGGCCTCCAGTCCGAATATCACGTCGTTACAGTCGTAGTCAATGGAAGCAGGCGCGTCCTCCATACCCATGATGGAGTACTCTTTGGTCTTCAAAAGGAAACTGCGGTGAAGACCATCCTTGTTCAGCGCCATGGCCGAAAAGTTGGTCTCATAAAACGGGACGGGCAATACCCCTGCCGGAATGCCCTTGCTGACAATGGAAGCCCGTTGGGTCTCGTTCATGCGTCCCTCCGACTTCAGGTAGAACCCGATGCGGTAGTCTTTCGGCACGTCAATGGTATAGGCCAAGCCGCGCAAGCCCGTAATCCGGTCCTTCCCATACTTCCGGATGACCCACTCCAGGTTATAGATATCATCGCCCAGGCGAGCGGTCACACTGGTCCATGGCGGCTCGAACCCATCGCGGTAGTCGTAATTGGTATCGTACCACTTATCGGTATTCCCGTCCAACTGATACTGTACCTTCGACTTTCCGTCGATGTAGTCATACAGATGGGTCTCCACCAGGTCCACAAACTTCATGTCCGCGTAGGTGCCCGGCGAGTGATAATAGTACCCCAGGATGCGCGACTGGTAACAGCCCGTAAACCCATAGAACATGGTCACGTCGAACGGACCGTTCGATATCAGCTCGTAGTTGATCTCCGCCCCGCTGGTTGCCGCGTTCTTGCCCTCATCGATTTCCTCGATGGCCGGCAGCATCACGCGCGGATTCAGTACCGCATACCCATGGTTGGGAGTGATGTCCGTCCCGTTCAGCGAAGCGGGAATCTCGGCCCTGAGCGCCGCCGAAGGCAGTTCATACTGCAGGTCCGAATCGGGCATCACCAACTCCACGTCCTGCACCTGGACACCGGTCAGCGCCACGTTCTTCAACACCCTCCGCTTCCCGTTGTTGCCCACCAGCAGCACTTGTGCGCCGTACCCCTGCGGAACAGTCATGAGCACCGTACCGTTCTTGCCCACCTCCTTCCGGTCGTACACCAAGTTTTGCTGCGTGCCACAATAGGCCACGATGTCCGTAGGCTGAGTAGTGGTCACACGCACCCGTAGCTTCACCGCCGTCTTCCAGTACTGGGAGGGGTCTATCTGCCCACCCATCTGATGCTCAAATTCCTCCTTCACCCGCTGGTACTCCGACACTTCGGGGTCGTCGTTGCACGCCCCGAGCAGACAGAGACCCAGCATTCCAACTATCCATCGTCTCATGGTTCTTGCTTTTCATACGATTCCACAACTTTCCCGTGCTCCATCCGCCAGGAGCCCTTGCCTTGCATGGCCCGGATGACGCTACGGACATACTCCACCTCCTTCGACTCGCCTGCCTTTTCCAGGTACGCCTCCGCGTCCTTCAGCCTCCGTACCTGCACACAGGCACACGCCGCGTTCAGGTTGGCGGTCGGGTCGTCAGGATAACGGTCGGCCGCGATGGTCAAGGCCTCGTAATACCCATCGGAGCCCACCTCATAAGACTGTGCGACGCGGTAGAACTCCTCGACGCTCAACGCTTCCGGATGCGTGTATATCAACCGTTTCGCATCGCGCACCGGATATTCCTTCACCACATATTCAATGATGTAGTCCGTATGGCGCAGTCCGGGATAGACATGGCGGTGCAGCCAGCGGTAGGGCGCTCCGCCCCCTACCCGCTTGAGTTTCTCCTCCTTGGCATCGGGCTCCAGGTCCGAATCCATCACCGCCAGCAGCTCGTCACGGTGGTCACGCACCTCCTTCGGTATTTCCGGCGTTTCTGTGAAGGCCGGATTGTCATACCACCCGTCTCCCTTGACCTTCCGACGGTTGCCGGCCGCCACGAAGGCCCGCAGGTTGTCCCAGTCCTCGGGCGTAAAATCCGTCTGGAACACCGTGTCGGGCAGTTCATAGTTTTCCCGCAGATAGTCCGCCAACGCCGCCGTGCGTCCTTTCGCCAAACGGGTGTTGTTGGAATACGGACTCTCCGGAGAGGCGTATCCGTGCAAGGAAATGGAAGTGATGCGGATGCTCTTGTCGAACAGGGCACTGTCCATCGAAGCCCGTATGCTGGCCAGTTCCTCCGGGTTCTTCCGGTAGGACGGATAAATAATGGTCTCGTTGACCGGGAAATCGAGGAACGCCCTTCCCACAATCTGCCGTTTCTTCACCGTTTCCGGCTCGGGCAGCCGCAAGGGCAAACGAGGGATGACCTTCAGGCGGTTTGCATAGACAATGGGGCCTTTCGGCTTCCGTTTCGGACGGAACAGCAAGTAGGTCAGCCCGACACTCAGGTTGGTGCGTCCGTCAAAGGGGGCCTTCTTGTCCACCACCCCATTGAACTTGTCCTGCACCATCGTGTGCGATAATTCCATGCCCCAATGCCAATAGTCCGACAGCCGCCACCGTGCGGTCAGACCTGCCCGGACCCCGAGACACACCTTGTTGTCAGCAGAATAAGGATCTGTGTAAGATAACGGAAAATCCTTTGGATAACTGAACGTGGCCAAACTGCCCACGCCGGCGAATGCCTTCAGATTGAAAGAAGACGGGTCAGCGGCTTCCCCCTGTTTTTTACTACGGAACGCATCCGTCAGGTCGAACGTCGCGTCGGCGAACAGTTCCACATCGTCCCATCCCCACGTCGCTTTCGATTCACACGCCGGCACGTTCCGGCTCTTGTTGTGGTTGTAGCCAAACGTCAGACGGCCCCCCCACAAGGGAGTCCATTCTTTTCCGACTCCCACAAAACCTCCGAACGACCACGGATAGGTGGAGAATTCGCTCCAGGGCAAATGCTCGTTGGCGGACTTGTTGATACCTGCGAAAAACTGGAAATACACCGAGTCGCGCTCCTGCGCCCCGACTGCCACACAGCCGAGCAGTCCACTCAACACGACCAGCGCATACCTTCCCGCACGTTTGCTGTACATCATTGATTGTCTAATATCTGGAATTTGGAGTGCTGACTGATGTATTCCGGCACAATTTCTTTCATCTTGCGCACGATATTGAAGTCCCCACCCGAATAGCTGAGTTCCTCCAGGGCCAGCTCGTTGCGCAACACCTCGCCGAACTCGTACTCACGCACCTTCGCTATCTTGATTTTCGGGTTTTTGGTCGGCAAGGTCGTTTCTTCCTTGTTCAGCACCTCCTCGTACAACTTCTCGCCGTTGCGCAATCCGATGTACTTGATTTCGATACCTTTCTTTCCGCTCAGGTCAATCATCCGCTGGGCCAGGTCCGCAATTCTCACCTGGCGTCCCATGTCGAAAACAAAAATCTCGCCTCCCTTTCCCTGTGTGCAGGCCTGCAACACCAACTGGCAGGCCTCCGGAATCAGCATGAAATACCGCACCACTTCCGGATGTGTCACCGTCACCGGTCCCCCTTCCTCTATCTGTTCCAGAAAAAGCGGAATCACACTGCCGTTGCTGCCCAGCACATTGCCGAAACGGGTCGTGACGAACTGCGTATGATGTCCGGTACTCCGGTCGAGCGCCTGGCAGTAAATCTCGCAGATGCGCTTGCTGCATCCCATCACGTTGGTCGGGTTCACCGCCTTGTCGCTGGAAATCATCACGAACTTCTGTACGCTGAACTTCACGGCCAGGTCGGCGACGATACGGGTTCCCATACAGTTGTTCTGTACTGCCTTGGCAGGGAACGACTCCATCATCGGCACATGCTTGTAGGCCGCCGCATGGAACACCACCTCCGGCCGGTACAGTCCGAACACCAGTTCCAGGTTCCGCTTGTCAGTGATGCTGGTCAGGATAGGCACTGTCTCAATGTTCGGAAACTTCTTTTTCATCTCCAGCATCATGTCATGGAGCGGAGTTTCCGCAAAGTCAATCATCACAATGGTCTTGGGACCAAAGGCGGCAATTTGTCGTGTCAGTTCACTGCCTATACTGCCGGCGGCCCCCGTGATGAACACCACCTTCCCTTTCAGGTAGGCGGCAATCACCTCACGGTCGGTCTCAATGGGATGCCGTGGCAGCAAATCCTCCAAATTAATCCTTTTCATCCTTTACTGACGGATTATCAGTTCCTTTATTGTATCGATGATATACCGTACCTCCTCGTCGGACACCATGGGTCCCGACGGCAGGCACAGCCCCACCTGAAAGAGTGCCTCGCTGATTCCGTTCACATACCGCGGACTGTCCGCGAACACGGGATGCAAGTGCAAGGGTTTCCACAGCGGGCGGCTTTCGATGCCCGCCTTGTCCAGTCCGGCCGCCAACGCCATCACGTTCGGATTCGGCTCGCAATCGGTATGCGGACGATGGTTATCCACCACTTCCCGTACCTTCACGTCTGCGTCCAGCACCACCGTCGTCAGCCAGTAATTGCTGTCGAACTCCTCCGACGGGGCCCAATGCACCTTCACGCCGGGCACCTCCGCCAACAGCTGTTGATAGAGACGCGCCACGTGGCGGTGGTGCTCCACATGCTCCCGCACCACAGTCATCTGTCCGCGTCCGATGCCCGCACAGATGTTGCTCATCCGGTAGTTGTAGCCGATTTCCGTATGCTGGTAATAGGGGAACGGCTGACGGGCCTGTGTGGCGAAATACATCACCCGCTGCTTTGTCTCCAAGTCCGGACATATTAGCGCGCCGCCTCCCGAAGTGGTAATCATTTTGTTGCCATTGAAAGACATCACGCCGAACCGGCCCAGTGTGCCACAGAACCGCCCCTTGTAATAAGAGCCCAAGGCCTCCGCCGTATCCTCCACTACGGGGATACCGTACTTCCCGGCCACGGCCATGATCTCGTCCATCTTTGGAGGCATGCCATACAGCGCCACCGGAATGATGGCCTTCGGCTTGCGTCCTGTCACTCGAATACGATCAGCAATCGCTTCGTCCAGCAATACCGGGTCCATGTTCCAGGTATCCGGTTCCGAATCTACCAGAACAGGGACAGCTCCTACATACTTGACAGGGTTGGCCGACGCGCAGAACGTGAAGCTCTGCACCATCACCTCGTCCCCAGGCTGGATACCCAGCGCCACCAAGGCCAAGTGGATGGCTGCCGTCCCCGATGAAAGGGCCACCACTTCCACCTCTTCATTGCCTGTATAGGCCTTGAGTTCCTGCTCGAAGGCGTTTACGTTCGGTCCTAAAGGAACCACCCAGTTGGTGTCGAACGCTTCCTGAATGTATTGCTGTTCCTGCCCGCTCATGTGAGCCAGGCAAAGATATATCCTTTTCATATCTTATAATAAAGTTAGGGTCAAAGTCAAGGTTAAATGCAAGCGCTAACGCGCTGTTCTTTTCATATTATATCCATTCGCCAGCATACAGCATTTTCCGTCCCAGCACCGTGCAGACAATCATCTGAATGTCCTTCCAGAACGAATAATGGTGCAGGTAATACCGGTTCAGCCGGACCTTGTCGGGGAAGAGCACATCATCGTTGTAGCGGTGCGGGTTCTCCTGCTTGGCCAGCAGCTCCTCCTCGTTACGGTATTTCATCGAAGCCGGACCGGTGATGCCCGGACGCAGCTGCAGAATCTCCCGGTCCTCGCCCAGCAGCAAGTCGGCATAGCCCGGTACGTCCGGACGAGGTCCCACAAAGCTCATGTCGCCCACGAGCACGTTCAATAGCTCTGGCAACTCGTCAATCTTATACTTGCGCAGTACCGCACCCAGCGGAGTGATGCGGCTCTGTCCCGCCACGGTGACACTGGTGCCGTCGTGCGACACCGCCATCGTACGGAACTTGTAGATGGTAAACAACCTGCCCCCTCTCCCCACTCTCTCTTGTGTGAAGAATACGGGACCTCCCGGCATCTTAATCAAGCTCAAAACAGCCACAATCACAAAGACGGGCCACAATATCAACAACCCCATCAGGGCCACAATCCGGTCGAAAATAAACTTTATCATCCTATTCTTATTAAATTAATCCATCCAAACAAGAGGTTCCCACCCTCTTACTTCATTTTAGTTGTGCAAAGATACGGTTTATTTGCTAAATAGCAAGGGGGGGGGAATTTTTTTTGTTATTGTTTCAAAAAAGGAATTTTCACTATTCCGCAAAGAGAACCCCACCCATAAGAGACATGCAACACAAGAAAACTGGCCAGCAAATACAAGAAATTGAGGTGCTTATCCACCGCCAGTCTCCAACTAATTGCCCCTAACAAGGAAGTGTAGGCTAATAACGACAGGCAAGCCACTCCTATCAAGGGCCACCATATGAACGATGCTAAAATCGGCAAAACAAGTGACAATACAAACAGTAATGGGATGAAATGCCGAAGACACAATGAGCTGAACTGTCGAGTATAATATACTGTCCAAATATTCCATAACCCATTCCCAAAATTGTTCCTTGCCAGACGCCTGTACGTCTCCCGGGCAAAATAGATAGAGTACGTATCGGGAACAATACAAATCCTACCTCCTCCCCGCAATATTCGCTTGTTCAGTTCAATGTCCTGATTACGCACCAAACGTACATCATAATAGCCGTATTTCTCAAATACATCCCGACGCCAACAACCGAACGGCACTGTATCTACCTCCTGTACCTCGGAAATTCCCGTGCGGAACGTGGAGTCCCCCACTCCGAACTTATTACTCAACACTTCCCTGATGGCAAGCGACTTTGGGTTCTTATGCAAGACATCGGTCTTGCAGACCGCCCCCACATTATCCACCTTCAGTTCCTTCAACTGACGAACCAATGCTGAGAAGTAGTTGCGTTCATACATGGCGTGGGCATCAAGACGCATGATGACCTCTCCTTTCGCCGCCTGAATTCCCAGATTCATGGCATACGGGACAATGCGGTGGGGATTGTCTAATAAACGGATAAATGGGAACCGTGCCGCATATTCCTCCACGATACGCCGTGTGCCGTCTTTACTTCCACCGTCCACAAATATGACCTCCAGGTCATTCTTCGGATAATCCTGCTCCAAAATGGACTCTATACAATTCCTGATATACTTTTCCTCGTAGTATATCGGACAAATCACAGACAACATAGGCTTATAATCTTCCATCAATGATTGCTTTGGGCAATATGCCTTTCACATCGTACACTACGCCAGGCGTACGCACCAAGGAAGGAATGTCTATCGATTCGAAGTCCTTGTGAGAAACCGCCAGAATCACCGCATCATAAAGCCTGCCCTCCGGTAAGGCATCCACAATCTCAATCCCATACGCCCTTTTCACCTCATCAGCATCCGCAAGAGGGTCAAGTACCGTAATGTTGCGCGTGTATTCTGCTAACGTCATGTAGATGTCCTCGACCTTGGTATTCCGAATGTCCGGACAGTTTTCCTTGAAGGTAATACCCAGCAAGAGTATATTCGCATCTTTCACAAGAATCCCCTTCTTATTCATCAATTTGATGACCTGGTTGGCCACATACTCTCCCATACTGTCATTCAAGCGTCTTGCCGAGAACATGATACGAGGCAGGACACCATATACCTGCGCCTTCTGAATCAAATAGTATGGATCCACAGAAATACAATGACCTCCCACCAAACCGGGCTTCATCTTGATGAAGTTCCACTTACTGGAAGCTGCTTCGATTACCTCCTGCGTATCTATTCCCATGGCATTGAAAATCTTGGCCAACTCATTCATGAATGCGATATTCACATCGCGCTGCGTGTTCTCAATAATCTTGCTGGCTTCCGCCACACGAATAGAAGATGCTTTGTGCGTGCCGTTCACCAACACCGTATTATACACCGCATCCACAATATCCGCGATTTCCGGTGTAGATCCAGAGGTCACCTTCTTAATCTGTTCTACCGTGTGCTGCTTGTCTCCTGGATTAATGCGCTCGGGAGAATAACCGGCAAAGAAATCCACATTATATTTTAAGCCGCTGACCCGTTCCACTACCGGCAAGCATTCTTCTTCAGTCACACCCGGATAGACCGTTGATTCATAGACCACAATATCTCCTTTCGAAATCACCTTGCCCACCGTCTCGCTGGCTCCCCACAACGGCTTTAAGTCAGGGTGATTGTCGTTATCCACTGGAGTCGGCACCGCTACCACATAAAAGTTACAGTCACGAATTTCATCCAATTGTGTCGTACACCGGAAACCGTTCTTCAAAATAGCCTCCTGTAGCACATTATCACTGACTTCCTGCGTTGAGTCATGCCCCGCCATCAGGGCATCCACCCGCCGTTGGTTCTTATCAAACCCCACAGTCTCAAACTTGGTCGAGAACAACCGAGCCAACGGCAATCCTACATAGCCTAGTCCTATCACACAAATTTTTATCTGTTTTTCCATAACTGAAAAATATCGTATAATTAGAGATGTTTAATTTTCTGTTTCAAACAATGAAGCACCCGATGCCCCGCTCCCAGCAGACGGGTCACGTACAAATAAGAAGAGTAATTGCCTTTCCAGTAAACCCGGGTATATTCCCTTACTATGGCAACTCCCGTACGGATACTGTGCCACACGCCTTGAGAATGGATGATGCTCCCTTCCCGCAAGCGGCGATAATAGACCGACTGACGTGACGTAAAACGGATTCCTTGAATCCGATCGGAAATCAGGAACATGAACAGGCTGTCTTCACCTACCTTAAAGCGAGGATCAAACCGCCGGTCACCGATGATGGATCTGGATATCAACTTCATGCATGGACCAGAGAGGAACTGACGAGCCATTCCTGTGACAGATGCATACGGCTGCGGTGAACAAACGTCATACGCTTCCGTCAGCTTGTACGGGCACTGCATCTCCAAAGCTCCGTCCTGAAATGAATAAGGATAACACACCGCTATGAACCGGTCATCAGCCAACGTGAGCATTTCTTCCAGACACATAGGACTCACAAAGTCATCATCATCAATAAACAGGATGAACGTCCCTTCCGCCACGTCCAACCCTACATTCCTCGCTCTCGCCGCCCCAGCGGGCTCGGCTTGTTCCAAACGAAGGTGCAGTTCCGGATGTCTCGACCGGTACGCCTCTATCTGTGTCCGATATGGTTCTACCTGACCGTTCTGTACGACGATGACCTCGAACGCTTCTTTCTGCAAAGTCTGCTGGCGGAGCGAGTCCAAGCAATCCCACAAGTACTCTTTCGGACAATACGTGGGAATAATAACGGAAACAAGATAATGGTTCATCAACGAACAAGATTACTCATCCAACAACTCACGATAAAAAGCAAGATACTCTCTGGCTGTCTTTGAGATTTCATAACGTCTAAAAGTTTCCATTCCTTCCCGACGCATCACCATATGTTCTTCTGGCGAAAGCACCAGAAAACGTTTCAGGGCCTGGTAATAATCCTCTTCGCTGCACGAAGCAGATAACAACCCATCTCTCCCATCGGTCAGCACATTCACGATACCTCCTACAGGCGCACAAATCGGTATACACCCCACGGCCAATGCCTCCAAGAGTGTTACAGGAAGCCCTTCCCATCTCGAAGGCAGACAGAAAGCATCCACCTCGCTGAACAATTGAGGGATATCATTCCGCTCCCCCAGATAAATGATGCGTTCAGACAGGTAGGGTACAATCTCCTCATAAGAAACTGTGTTCGTCACTGAACCGGCCAGCAACAAAACTATGTCCTCCCCTTCCTCTACCAAGCGTTTCGCCACCTTACACAACACCAACTGATTCTTCTGCGTATCAATACGAGCTGCATTCAAGAGCACTGTCGTGTGTTTCGTGCGTCGAGCCGCCTCAATGATGTCAGTGCGCTTCGATGCATCCGTCTTCGGACAGGGAATACCATTATACACCAATCTGCTCTCACAATGATACAATGCAGTGAATGAAGCTTTTGAAATTTCAGAAATCGTCACCGGACGAACAATCCCTTTGCGGAACAGCCACTTTTTAATACCCAACAGACGAGTATCCCAACGCCCGTTCTCCCTGACCGCATCATTGTGGACAGTATAAACAAATCTTGTCTTTGATCTTCCAGACAACAGGATGGCCAACAGATAATAATAGAGGAAACCATGCAGATGGACCACATCATATTTTCCTCGACGAATTATTTGCCAGACCAGAAACAACTCTTTCAAAGAAAAGCCTTGTCGAATTTTATGACAAGTAACCCGGCGAACTCCGGGCACCAACTGTCGATAAAAGACATCTGTTTCCTTCGGTTCGAAAATTGAGCAGACCGTTACGTCTTCGGTCTTCACCATCTCATTCGCCAGACCGCAAATCATGGCTTCAATGCCTCCTCCTTCCAGAGAGGGATGAATGTGCAAAATCTTCATGCCACTAAAACATTATAAAAAGTATAGGTCAACCGGTAGATAACACAGGACAACCCGATAAAAAAAATAATCTTCACCAGTTTGGTAAACAGTCCGTATTGATACGCATAGGCCATAATAACGGTGGAGGGTACCAACGCAAACCGAAGCAGGCGCCCAAACATGATAGAGGTATTCGCTCCGAGATCCACCGCAAAGACGGTAGCCAGTAGCACTAAATACATATCAAACTTAAGAATCGCCTCTATTTCCTTGGGTACTTTATATTCACTCTGTATCTGAAAACTAAGCAATGCGCACAAATAGTAAGGTGTGCGTTCAAGGGTATAGCCCAACAAAGCACCCACTCCGCTTTCAACAGCTTCCTTATTCATGTATTTCTGTCCGGCTTCCATAGACTTTGAGGACATTTCATCCGAATCCAGTGCTCCTCCCAAAAATATGCTTATCGCTACACGAGCAATAACGGCTGTAGCAATGAAAGCCAACACGATATAAAACCAAGAATTCTTATTGGCAGTCCTGGAAATGAAACTAAAAATGACCACTAATATCCCCATGGCCGCTGACTTGTGGAAAAAGACAGACACCACCACCAACACGACTCCTGACACATAAGACAATGTCCGGCGATTCGCAAAAGGTCGGCTAATCAGCACGGTGCCATACAACATCATCACCACAGCCAGACTGACCCTCGCGTAAGCAAACAGCGGCAAAAACAAAACCCCAAAAAAGAAACAAGACAAATCGCGACTAACCTGTAGATGCCGAATGATAAGATACACCAGCAATAACGCTCCCCCAAACACCACAAACCTGAAGATCAGGTAATCTGGGCTGTGTAAGATAATCCATATATAGACCGGTTCCAGACTAGTACGTTCACGGTACCACTCACTCTCCCGAATTAACATGTATTCCCGCTGATACCCGAACCAGTCGTGTATCCAGAAGGAGAACATCGTGAAAAGAAAGATACAAACAATTCCCAGATACAGTCGTTTCGGAGGATTCGTCTGCAAATTGTAATAAGCCGGCTGTAAAGAATAATAAATAATGGTCAACAGCACCATGTTACTAATGACCAACGCCGGTGTCTGGCTTTCAAACAGCACATTGCCCATCAGACCTATTCTTTTTCCAACAACTGACGAATAGCCATAAAGTTACGTTCACAGTTACCTGTATCCTGCAAGGGAAAAAACTCATCGGCTCTCTTGCGGTACACGTCGGGCATTTGAAAATTATGACGGACCGAGCGTTCCAGTACTGACAACAAACCAGAAACCGTATCACACCAATCCCCCAGACCTTGGTGATAGTCATAGTAACCCCGGCAGTAATGCCCCTTCCAGAACTCTTGCGCATCGAACTGAAAATATACCAGCGGCTTGCGCATATAAGCGAAATCTAATCCCACACTACTATAGTCCGTAATCAATAATGCCGACTCTTTCAGCAGCCGCTGCACATCGTAGTGAGCCTTATCAGCAATACAGATGCAATCGGGCAGTGGTTTCTTTCGGAACTCATCCACGTAGGGCTGAACCTCGTAATGTGGATAGAAAACCAATGTCAGGCCATTGTCCTGTAACAACCTGTGCAACCGATCGTCCGCCAATAAGGCGGCATAGGTATGCAGGTAGTCACTCTGCAGAAACGCCTTTTTCTTCAACAACCATTGTCGCCATGTGGGCATCAGCAGAATCTGCCGTCCATTGACCTGCACATCGTGCAGCTGGTCGTAACGGGCCAACCCTAAATAACGGGCCACTCCCTTGGGATAACCAAATGTCGTGGAGATAAACGTATGTTCCGGTTGGGCTCCACAAACCAGCAGGTCCAAATGAGTCCGGCCAAAATGATACTGGGGCATATCGTTCATAATCACACCATGCTGTAGCCACACCAGACGGATGAGGGGTGCCCACTTATGATACAACCGACGAAAAGCAGGCACTTCACGAATGTAGTAAGGCAGGTAACCACCCACGTGCGTACTAATGGCGCACGCAGCCTGCCATATCATCAAATAATGCCGGAACGTCCCGAAGGGTACCAACCGATCCTCCCATTCCGACAACTTCTTTCTGTCTTCAGAATCCCTACAAATGATGAACTTAGCATTCACTTCGGGATGATGTTCCATCACATAACGGAACATCCAGTAGCCATTGTCACGTGCGTCTGTACCTCGCTCGGAGAACAACCAAAGATTCTTCTCCTTGCGGCAAAAACGGAACAATAGCCAACTTAACAAGAAGAGAGAAAATGCCTTGGCCTCTTCCCACCGCAACCGCCACTGGAAAACATGCTTCAGCCTGTACAATAGTTCTCTCATAACTTATTGGATATGTGTAATAAAGTCACGCAACTTGCCATCCATGGCATGCAGCGACTCCCCCCAACGGATATCAACTTCCAGGTCATCGGAGAAATACCTCTTCAGTTCTGTTTCTACATAGGGTTGCAACTCAGGCCGGTTCTGCTCAATCCTCAACAAAATGTGTCCAGCACGCTCCTGCACTGCCTGATAATTCAAGGCGATCCGACGAGTCAACAGCAGGTTCTTGAACACATAATAGAACGTCAGGCTAGGATAATTCTTCTGTTTCCCTACTACCTTCTTTCCTACGCGCCCCAACACGTCCAACAGCACCGGATGCTCGCGACCACAAGGGCATCGGAAACCACGGGGGGCCAACCGAATCGAATCCCCTAACCGATAACGAATAATCGGGAACGAATGCGACAGAAGATTTGTCACAACCATCTCCCCATCCACTTCTTCCACCACCACATTCTCCATGTTGATGTGCATGTGTCCGCCTTCCGGGCATTCATAGGCTATCAGTCCCGATTCACAAGACCCGTATTCGCTAATCATCTTCCGACCGAACGCCATCAGCACCTCTTCCTGATAGGAAGGATAGATTTTCTCCGAGGTTCCCTTCACCATTCTCAACCCGAACTTATTGCTGATGCCCAATTCATTGATCATCTTTGCTACCTCATAGATCATGGACGAATAACCGGAAACGAACGTGGCTCCCTTCAGGCGTTCCACGAACCGCCGTATATGCTGTTCATCGTAATCGAACAACCGGAAACGATTCTGTAGCCCGTCCAGTACCATTGTCTTCCAGCGTTGAGACTTGTCAATATTATACCCCCAAAAATAGCCATTCTTATCCCAAGGGTTGACACCGTACCAGGCATACCCTCTGAACATGGCCGCTCGATTATGCGAGTCCCATTCCTCATTGCGATAAAAGCTCAACGGCTGTCCTGACGTGCCTGATGTCTCGGCCAGTGTCACTGTCCGGAATGAATAGCGCGCCGCAATCTCATCATGGTGCACGCGCAAATCGTCCTTACCAAGTAGAGGAAGTACAGACAGGTCGTACACGCTCTGCATTTTTTCGGGCTTGAATCCCACCTCCTCAAAACGCTGCCGGTAAAACGGAGAATGCTGCGAGGCAAAGATGCATAGTTCCTTACACTTCTCAAACTGATAATCCTCCAAGGCAGACAAAGTCCATTCTTCAGACTTCATCAGAAAGTCCAGATAAGGCGCCAAACTAGGATTGCGCCTTTCCATCCCTAATTTATAAATCCATTTATGCAGCATGATATACTAACTCCTTGTTGCTTAATTTACTTTCACTTTCCAACCAACTTCTTTTGTCCAAATCCATAATGGGCAATCACTGGGCTCAACCTCAGAATTGAGGAAATCATTAGGCAAAATGCAATGATAATGATGGAAACGGCAAAGGAGACCAACAATTCAGAAAACGGTTCCTTATAAAGAGAGAAATCTGGCAATACATCCCCCAAATTAGAAAACACGAAATAATAATGTAGTAAGTAAATGTCGAGCGTCCGCTTACCCACATACTGGAACAATCGGCCCACAACAGTTCCACCTGAAAAAACAGCTGCATTCGTTCTGAAGAAAGCGAGCACAAGCAGCAGACCGGACAAAGCGGTCAATAGACAGAAAAGAGAGGGGGAAAAGTTCCAAAAAAAGGGGCGGAAGATATTAAAGCTAAAAAAGACCACTATCGCTACCGACACGAGCAACGGGCCGTCCATCAGCCGTTCCCATCGCTCAAAGTGCTTCCTCAGCCTATTTCCTATCATAAAATAGAAGAAATACTGCCATTGCATAGTCCCTAAAGCGTCAATGATCCGGACATTCACAGGCAGTTCATATCCCAATGGGCCCAGCACATAAACAGCACAGGCAAAGAGCAGCAGACACACATCCTTCCTCCAACCTCTGATTTGCCACACATCCAGCAAGCATTGAGCTACGATATAAAAAACAAAGAACACAAAGAGCGTATAGGTAAACCAATATCCCTCCTTCATCGGATTGCACAGGCTGTCAATGAAGTTCAAACTGCGTAAATACACGCTGACAAACAAGAAAACTGTCGGAGTAATCAGCTGTACCATAATCTTTTTTTGCAGGAACCGGACGATATTGCTGAGATTCCAGTGATAACCTGGTTTGAACAATACAAAACCACTGACAAAAAAGAACAAAGGCATCCGAAACTCGGTCATCATCTGATTGAACGAAAAGCCTTCATACCCATGCAACCCCAAACAAAACTGGGAAACATGTGCCATCACTACCAAAAGCATAGTGAAACCACGCATGGCATCAATGTATTCTATTCTTTGACTTACGAATGCAGACATTTTTATTCGAATCTTTAAAGAATTCCTCAAACAAATAATCTGAAAATCATAAACATGCACATATACAAACGCTTGGACAAAGCAGGCTGGTACTTCAGCAAATGACTTCTTCTGATGCTGTCCACCAACTGATGTGCTGCTTTCTTCTCCATACGGAAAAAACCTTGCTCACGAATAATGCCAAAAGCAATAGTGGAAATAGCCGTCCAACGCTTAACTGCTTGTTGGTCGCTCACTCCTTTCTTCCACTGATAGTATTGCAACGAAGTGATATGATGAGCCAGTCCGATTAATTGTTCCTTTGCCTCTCTCCGTTTTCCCGATTTCGTGGCTGACATTGGACGGAAACGGTAGAAATACCCGGTGGATTCAATAAAACAATAACCATGGACATGAGCCAAGTAGTCAAGCGTGAATACATAATCTTCAGCTATTTTCATTTGCTCATCAAAATAAAGGTCTGCCTTATCAATGATACTTTTTTTAAATAATTTGGAGAAAACCAATCCTCTAAATAGATTAAGCAGTTTACAAACATCTTCACCTTTATAATAATCATACTGTTGATTGATAGAATAACCGACAGGATCTTGATAATTCTGACAGCCTCCATGGATAAAATCCAGATAAGGATCATCCATGGCAGGTTGTATCAACGAAGCGATGAAATCGGGGGCTATCCAATCGTCACTATCTATGAAGGTCAGCCATTCTCCTTGTGACTGTCTTATTCCAATATTCCGAGCACTTCCCACTCCGCCGTTCTCTACATGAAAGACACGAATACGTCCGTCCTTTCGGGCGTACGCATCACAAATCTGTCCGCAACGGTCAGGACTGCCATCATCGATCAACAACAATTCCCAGTCCAAAAATGTCTGGGCCAAAACAGAGTCAATGCAACAGGCAAGATACTCTTCTACCTTATATACAGGAATGATAATACTGATTTTTGGGGATGTCATCCTAAACAAAACTAACTGCTAATCTATCATTACAAATCGTCAATCACACGCATCCACTGTCGCAAGATGCGTTCTGTCCTGAATGAGGAAACTGTATCAAGCGCGTGGGCCGACATCCGTTGACGCAACTCCGTATCCTCCATCATTCGTTGAAGAATCTTGGCCAATTGAGGGACATCATTAGGAGGAACCAGACATCCGTTAACACCTTCCTGGATAATCTCTCTCGGTCCGTTATCACAATCGAAAGAGACAAGCGGCAGGCTCATATTTGCGGCCTCTAAAAGCACCAGTCCCAGTCCTTCATACCGAGAAGAAAGAACAAAAATGCCTGCATTCAGATACTCCTCTTTGGGATTTTTAGTAGCGGGTACCAGCACGACATTGGTCAGTTTCCAATGACGGAGCTGGTCCTGAAGCATCTGTTTGTCCTCACCGTCTCCAACAATGCGCAATGTCCAGTCAGGGAAGCGTTCGGCTATTAAATGCCAGGCTTCAATCAACATATCAAAGCCTTTCTGGTAGCACAGCCTGCCCATCGCCAGCACGACAGGACGATCGTGCTGATACCTCTCCACCTCCTCTATCGGGGATGCATTGTAGATCTGTACAACTTTCTCCCCAGGAATCTTGGCATCTTCCTTATACAGGCGTTCATCATCCTTCGTAAGAACAACCAGCTTGTCCACATCGTGCAACAAATGAGGAAGAATCCGGGCAGAGCAAGCACGCTGTCTGAACCGGCCATAGTAAAAATGGTCCCATGCGATATGCTTGATGCCCAACTCCTTGGCTATAGGAGCAGAAAAAGGAGTCCGGTCAGTATCCACGTCAATAATCACCTCTATATCCTTCTTTTTCAGGTACGATTTATACTTGGTCTCCGCATATTTCAGCCCTGGGAAGAACTGATGGACACGCCGTTCCCAAAAACTCCCCAATAAATGACAGATGTTGACGGCAGCATCAACCGGGTAGAAAAGGGATGCATCTTTATGGGAGAAAAAAGAGCAAATACACACTGTGTACCCCTTTCTCACCAACGAATTGGCCAGTGTCGTACACATCCTTTCCTCCCCCCCTTTTGAATGGATGTCTGCGATATTGAAACAGATCTTTTTCTTCATGAAAATGGTTGTTTACATTTGTTTATCACCACCAGGGCACTACATCCGCTATTCTCCGCAGCCGTGTATTTGCTTCCACAGACTGCAACTTCCGAGCCTCCAGATTTCCCCGAAAGCTCCTGATATGAAAAGTCGATTGTATGAAATTTCTTACCACCAGATAGTAATATCTCCAGTCTTTGGGCCATCCCTCAATCTCGTAGGTATCGATGGTTCGTTTGCAGGTATTCAGCGTAGAGAACCCGTCATAATCCTTATAGCAAGCTACCACCCTAGGGAAATAAACAAGACGGCTTCCTTGTTTCTGAGACTGAACGATAAAATTATGGTCTGCATTATACTTGTATCTGACGTTGAAACGCATACGTTTCATCAGCGATACCCTGGCGAACAAGGACTGATGACACCATGTGATGTTCGCTGCATGCTTCGGCTTACAATCCTTATAATAACAGCCAAAGGGATATTTCAGGATAGTATCCCCATAAATAATGTCGTTAGGGGGCGTAAGATCCGCTATATGGAAAAAATCACGCACTACATTGGCATCCGCGAACATATCGCCTGCATTCATAAAATTAATCCAATCACCTGTCGCCAATTCAATCCCCTTGTTCATAGCGTCAAAGATGCCGTTATCCGGCTCGGAACGAACAGTAATGTCGGCCGATGGGAACTCGGCACAAACTTTCTGGATAATGTCCAGTGTGTCATCCTTCGATGCGCCGTCCACCAGAATATATTCCAGATTGTCATACGACTGGTTGAGCACAGACCGCATGGTAGATGCTATCTCCGCGGCTGCATTATAACACACAGTAACTACTGTAATCTTAGGATACTTCATGACTTTCTTCGTTTTGCGTCAATCACATCAACCATTCTTATTATCAATGACTTAGCTCCATCTGCCAGCCAATAAAGCAATACGGAATACACCGCTATGAACCCGGTGCAAATAATGACAGCATAGGCCACCAACGGATATATGCCCTCTGAGGGGCAAACCGGTATCCAATCAGCCATGAAATGCAGCAACAGGAAAGCTGCACCAAAAGCGACGTAATACGGAAAGACCCCTTTCCAATACTCTTTTAGAGGCAAATGGAAACCCTGACGGTACAGATACACGGGTTTCCAAATGACAACAATGGGAACCAGACTGACAATCTTCCCAACCAGAATGCCTGCTAACCCCCATTCGGATGCGACAAGAAGCGTCACCACCAGACATATCACGCCCTCCGTCCAAGCAGCCCAAAGATCGCCATAATTACCATAACCAGCATTGAACATATCGACCGCACCTCGGGTCAGCATAATAAAGGTACTCACCATCAGCAAGACTAAGATGGAGTGGTCCAAGATATATTGGGGACCCACCCACAACGTAATGAAAGGCACCATCAAGTGATAGACACAGAAGACAACCACCCCTCCGATAAAAAAACGTAAGCAGACCAACTCCCAAAAGACTTTCTGGATTTTCTTCTGGTCATTTTCTGCAATCAGATTTCCCACACTGGCAAACATACCGTCCATGGCGGTCGAGAACAGCATGGTCACCTTCGACACCACCATGACATAGTTGCCGTAATAGGCCACCATCTTCAACGAGACAAACGCGAAAATCAGTATCTGGTCACTTTGGCTCAACAGAAAGTCCTTGAACTTGTGAATAAAGACCTGTCTCGTCTTCGAAATAATGATGGGATAGTTGCGGCGTTCGCGATCTCCTTTCTTTACGGTAGCTTTCAGCCAAGGATAATGCTGTCGGATTCTCCAATTCAGAATCACTGCATAAAGAAGCCCGAAACTCAATTCAATGGCCACCCAAACATACAGGTTGGTAGCATACAAGGCAACAACTACCTGAATGAGTATCTTCACTAAGTTCGCTGTCTGGAAATAAGCGGTCACCACATACTTCTTCTGGTCGGCCGTCAGCAGGATTTGGCGGAAATTGACAAAATAGCCGATTAATGAGGACAATAAAAAGGCGTAAAACGCAAAATAAATCAGGCTGTTGTCAAAGACTGACTCCTTGAAGATGAAAGGGAAAAACAGACTGACCAACACAGCAATCCCTAAGACGATGATGCCAATCTTGCGGTAATAATACCCAAATACAGAGACAATCTCAGAAATGGCTTGCTTGTCGCCCTCCCGCAACGGCTTATAGAGCACGAAACTCACGGCCGAGCCAATGCCCAGTTCGGCCAGGTTGAGAAGGCCCAATATGTTCTGCAAGGTGCCTGTCAGACCGATGAAGTCGGCTCCCAACCTATCTAAGAAAATCTTCCGGGAGAAAAACGTGACAACGGTCATCAACAGATAGAATAGCAAGTTCACCTTGGTATTCATCCATGATTTATAAATTCTTGATTCGTTTCGCATATCGTCGTCTATTAGGGGACAATCCTACTTATATACCAAGGAAATGGCGCTTCTCGCGCCGGGCGGAAGACTCGGAATACCCGTAGCCATAGCCATACCCGTAACCGTAGTTATAACCGTACTTATTGCCGCGGTGCGGCAACCGTTGAGTTCCGTTCAGGATGAGGCTCAGGTGCTTGTAACGGCCTGACTGCACGTTCATCTCCAGGTCAGGAATATTCTTGCGGTCGAATAATCCGGCGCGGATAATGAACAAGGTACGGTCGGCATAATGCTCGATAATGCTGGTATCGGCCATGTGGGCGGTAGGCGGACAGTCAATAAAGATATAGTCGTACCTGCGCCGTACTTCCTGAATGAGCTGTCCCAGTTTTTCACCCGACAACAGCTCTGTAGGATTGGGTGGGATGATGCCGACCGGCAGCACATCAAGGGTAGGATAGGAAGGCTGGCGGAGCAGCAGTGCGTCAAGGTCGGTTTCCGTTCCTCCCAAATAGCTGCTCAACCCCAACTTGGGAGCGTTCCAACTGACGGAGGCCGAAGCACGGCGCAAGTCGCCATCGATGAAAAGCACCTTGTGCCCCTTGATGGCCAATGCCACCGCCAGGTTCATGGAGACAAAGGTCTTCCCGGCTCCGGGAGAATGGGAAGTGAACAGATAGACATTTTCCGCCTTGGCATCCCCTTCGGTCATGAACTCCAGGTGACTACGGATAACACGGAACGCCTCGTTCTGCAAATCCTGGCTACCCGGCTCCACCACAATCCTACGACGGGCACGCGGATCCACCTTCTTCCGACGGGGCAGCAGGCGCAGGAATCCTTTCTGTTTCCGGGGCCGCTCCAACGGAATTTCACCGATGACAGGCAAGACAGTACGGTGCTCCAGGTCATCCATATCGCGGATAGTACTGTTCAGGTTCTCCTTGACAAACAACACGGCCACCGGCAGGAAGAGCCCTGCCACCAACGCCATCATCAACGTGGTGCGGGGAACCGGCGAAGTGGGCGTATCGCTACCGTTCGGCACGTCAATGAGCTGGATGTTGTTGGCCGTATAAGTCATACTGATTTCGTTCTCCTCACGCTTCTGCAACAAAAACAAGTAAAGACTCTCTTTCACCAACTTCTGGCGTTCGATGGCCGCCAGATGCTGGGCCTGTCCGGGGGTATCGGCAATCTTCTGGGAAGCGTTACCGCTGTATCCTTCCTGCGACTGCAACTGGATGTCGATGGTCTCTATCTGGTAGTTGATGTTGTTGATAATGCTGGTCCGCAACTGGTCCAGTTCCCTCATCTGGTTCCGGATAACCGGATTTTGCTCGGACGTATAAGCTAAGTGCGCTCCCAACAGTTGCAATTGATCGTTGTAATCGGAAATTTGAGCCTCTACCGCTGTATTGCCGATACCGGAATTGGAAGGGAGCAGCCGACGTTTTCCGGACTCATCCTGCAACAGGTCGCGGATGTATTCTGCCATCGCCTTCTGGTTACTTAACTGGAGCAACACCTCTCCCGAACGGTTCTGCTGCTGCAAGTACATCCCGCCCACTTCACCCAGTTCGGTGATTTGGTGTCGACGCTTGAAAGCAGAAATACTGTCATCCACACTGCTCAGTTCTCGTTCAAGCAACCGAAGACGCTCGTCAATGAACTGGGAGGTGCTGATGACCACCTGGTTCTTATTCTCCACCCATTTCTCGTTATATACCTGCACCAACGTATAAAGAATCTGCTCCGCCTGCTTGGGAGAAGAGTCGGTCATCTTCAGATTGATGATGGTAGATTTGTCATCGGCTATACTGGCCTTCAGCCTTCCCTTGATGCCACTGGCTCTTCGCAGCACGTCACGCCCCTCGGCCAGTCCAAGGCGCCGCACCACCTCCATCAGCACGTCCAATGATGTCAGATGACGCTGCACATTGTTCACACTGACATTCTGCTGCACAAAGCCGAGGTCATTGAATGAATTGCCGGACACGTTACCCCCAGCATTCTTACCCAGACTCTCCTGCGTAACCATGATAGCAGCCTCCCGGGTATAGACTTTGGGAGTAATGGACAGCTTATAAGATGCCAGAGAGACAAACACAAAGATAGAACAAACGAACCACCACTTATTTGCCCAACAAATGTGAAACAAGTCAACCAACGAGATGAAATCCTCGGTCTGCTTGCGTACGGGAGCATTTGCGGATATATCCATAAACCTATTGATTATCTGACAAGAAGCGCCGTAATGGTGGTCAACAGCGAGACCACCGATATCCAAAAGCTGGGGTTGCTCAATGCGTTACCCGTCGCATTCGCATCGCGCATCCGTTTGTTGTTGGGCGACACATACACCACATCGTTCTGCTGCAAGTAATACGCAGGCGAGGTAAGCAAGTCCTGCCGGCTGCACAGGTCCAAGAAATAGGTCCTGTCCTCGCCGTCCACCTGACGGCAGACCATCACATTGGTCCGCAAACCATTCACGGTCAGGTCGCCAGCGGCGGCAATGGCATCAAGGACCGTAAAATGGTCCTTGGTAATGGCAACGCGTCCCGGACGGACGACTTCTCCCAGAACATTGACCCCCAAATTGACATATTCCACGGTCACAACAGGATCCAGCACCAACTCACGCTCCACCAATCGGCGGGCAATATACGCCGCCACCTCAGAACGGGTCTTGCCACTGACGGCCACTTTTCCCAGCACAGGAAACTGGATATCTCCCTGCTCATCGACCGTATAGGCCAGCAACTGGCCTGATGAAGACATCCCAGCCTCGGTGACCGGCCTAACAGAAGCTCCTAACGTACGGGAAGCACTGGCCACGGACAACGTGAACTGTTCCGTCAGCAGCGGATCGGAACTGCTGACCACTATGTTGATCTTGTCTTCGGGTCGCAGGCGGAACGGCTGTTCTTCCTGCACGACCATGCCCCACACAGCCTCCGCATCTTGAAAATACGTAAAATTGGCCGGCACTGTACACGCTGCAAGCCCTATCGGCAATAGGACACAGAGTCCATACTTCCAGATTTTACTTTTCATTCGATTCTTCCACATATTCCAACAACGAACGATGAATGCCGGATACAGCTATCGCCATCTGTCCCACGGCCAACACCAACTTGCGATCCCGGAGCACCCGCACCACACGACCCTCCATTCCTTCAAACAAGCCTGCCTTTACCCGTACCAAAGGACGGTCGGCAAACTTTGCATACGGGTCATGCAACAGCTTGATTCCTGAGGGATGGACTTTCAATATCGCGATGAACCGGTTCATTTCGGCATCGCCTACCTCTGCCGGCTTACCGGTCATGGTATCCCTGAAAGGGGCACGAATCCCTTCTATCCGGTCCACGATGGAATAAAGCTCTTGGTCAGTCCGCAGAAAAATTAAATTACGGATAGCGACTTCCTCCACCTCCACCATCTCGGTGCCGTCTTCATTCAGCCGCTCTACCAACTGAGTCGGAATGTAATGTTCCACCCCCGCCCGGTCCAGTTCTTTCGTAAGTTCTGTCGTGCTCGTTTTCGCCCGGTAAACAATGTACCACATATTCTCTCCTCCTCACAATTCAGACATGATTGTAAGTAAATGTCTAGACAGACACAAATGAAACGGAATCATGCTTACCAGCGACAATCCTCATCCCATTGAATATTTCGCGAAAAAAGATAAATGACTTTTTCATAAAATATTCATTTATAGAGTCTTACTCTCCTACCGCCTTGACTTCGCCAAACGGCATCTTCTATTTTAGGCAAAAATAGAATTAATTTCTGAAATACGCAAGAAATAGGGTGAAAAACGACCGTCATCCTTGAAACAGACGCGCACAAAAACGCCCCACCTGCAAAAGGACAAAACCCGCAAAGAGACTGCCGCCCGTATAGAGGCACAAGGAAAGGAACTGACCTTCGCGCAACAGGGAGGCATCCTCGTTGATAAAGGTGGAGAAAGTGGTGAAACCGCCACAAAAGCCAACGGTCAGGAAGAGCTTCAGCTGAGGGTTCAGCAACGTCCCGTTCTCGTACAAGCCGCTGAAGAAGCCTATGGCAAAACAGCCGGCCAGATTGACCAGAAACGTACCTATCGGAAAGAAAGCAGCAGGGATAAGCCCCAGAAAAAACCTGGAGAGCAGGTAACGGAGCATGCCTCCCAGGCAACTGCCGGCACCTATACAAAGTAATGTTTTGAGCATGATGAAAAAAATCTTGAGGCGTTTAAAGGGAGGATGGGAACACTGCGTCTCCCACCTGCCTTTAAACGCCTCAGCTAATTATTTATCCCAAGAACGAAATCAGCACACCGGCGGCTACGGCAGAGCCGATCACCCCCGAGATGTTGCTGGCCATGCAATACTGCAGGACATGGTTCTTCGGGTCGTACTTCAAGGCAATCTCATTGGCCACACGGCTGGCCATAGGCACAGCACTCAGGCCCGTGGCACCAATCAACGGATTGATTTTCTTCTTGGTGAAGAGGTTGTACACCTTCACAAAGAAGATACCCCCTGTGATGGACAGGGCGAACGCCAGGAAACCACCTACCACAATACCAATAGTGGTCCAGTTCAGGAAGGCGTCGATGGTCATGGTAGCACCCACCGAAATTCCGAGGAAAATGGTAGCGGCATTCATAATGCTGTTGGAAGCGGCATCAAACAAACGGGAGGTGTTGCTACCGATCTCCTTCACCAGGTTACCGAACATCAGCATGCCCACCAAAGGCACTGCAGACGGTACGAACAAAGCCACTACCGTGGTCGTAGCAATGGGGAAGACAATCTTCAACACACGCAGGTTCTTGATTTCCAAATTAGAAGGATATTTCTTCTCCTGTTCTTTCATGTTGATGGACAGCTCCTTCTTCGAACACCACAGACGAGCTACCAAGGGAATGATGACCGGCACCAACGCCATGTAGGAATACGCCGCAATGGCGATGGGGCCCAGCAAATGGGGCGCCAGCTTAATGGTGGTGAAGATTGCCGTAGGACCGTCGGCACCACCGATAATACCCAATGAGGCTGCCTCGTTCGGAGTAAAGCCCATCAGGATAGCCACCAGCAATACGGTGAAGATACCCAGCTGTGCGGCCGCACCGAAGATAGACAGACGGAGGTTGCGCAACATGGGGCCGAAGTCGGTCAGCGCACCTACCCCCATAAAGATGACAGGAGGCAGGAAACCGGTCTTGATGAGCATGTAATAGATGAAGTTCATCAGGCCCAGGTCGTGCGCGATCTCGTGCAGCGGCATTTCCCAGATGTTCTTCGCCACGCCATTCACCATCACCATGCCGTTCTCGTCAGCCTGCACGACCCCCATGTCACCGCCGGGAAAGTTGGCCAGCAACACCCCGAAGGCAATGGGCACCAGCAGCAACGGCTCGTACTGCTTCTTGATGCCCAAGTAGAGCAGCACGAACGCGATGACGTACATGATGATGAACCGCGGATCGGCAGCAATGTTGCTGAACGCGGTCATTTCATATAGTTTCTCAAAAATCTCTTCCATTATAATATCTTCATTAATACATCATCTTCTGATACTGAATCGCCGGAGTGATAGCAGATAGCCGTCACCGTACCTGCGAACTCGGCACGTACGGCGTTGAAGGTCTTCATGGCTTCCACGTAGCAAAGCACGTCGCCCGGGTTCACCTTGTCGCCCACCTTGACAGGAGTCTCGTCCGTACCCTTGGTCAGGAAGAACTTACCTTCCAGCGGAGCCAGGATTTCCTTGCCCTCGCCCGCCTGTACAGGAGCGGCAGAAACCGCTGCGGGAGCCGCACCATTGGCCGCCGCCAACTTGGCGGGATTCACGTCACCAAACGCCACCGTCACGCGGTAGGGCTGTCCGTTCACATCCACCGTCAGCACCTTGGTCGGCTCGTTGGCGATGTGTACCTCTTCCTTCTCTTCCCGACGCTTCTTCACGTCGGCCAGGAAGTCGGCCTTTGCCTTACCGCTCTTGTACGCCTCGTACTGTTCGGGATGCATGGCATATTCGAAGAGTTCCTCGTCGTCCTGACCGGTCTCCCACTTCTTCTCCCACATCAGCTGACGGTATTTCTCTAACTGGTCGGGGAAATTGTCTTGCGGGTCGCCTGTGAAGAACTTGCGTCCCTCGCGTTCGGCCTTCTCAATGATTTCCGGTGCCAACGGACCCGGCAACTGGCCGGCCTTGCCCAGAATCATGTCCCAAATATTGTCGGCGATGATACCCCAGCGTTCCTTGCCCTTCTCCATCTGGATGACGTTCATCATGGCCAGGTTCTTTACGTACTGGCTGAAGGGAGTCACCAAGCAGGGATAGCCTACCCGCGGCCATACATACGCCACTTCGTCGAACAGCTTAATCAGCAGTTCGTCCTGTGTCATGAACGGCAGGTTACGTTTTGCCTTGTACTTGTTGATGGACTCCAGGTTCGAGTCGAGGTCCGCCATCAGGCTACCCATCATACCGCCCGGCAGGCCCGGAGCAATCAGCAAGGAGTTCATCATGCGGTTCTTCGGGCTGATGTACAGGCCAAGGAAATCATCCATAAACTCCTGTACGAGCGAGCGTACCTTCATGTAGGCCGACATGTTGATGTCCGCCACCTTGAAGCCAGCGTCCTTCAGCATGGCCTGCACACTGATGACATCTGCGTGGCCCGTACCCCACGACAGCGGGTCCATACCTACGTCCACATAGTCACAACCCGCCTTGCAGACTTCAAGAATAGAAGCCATGTTAAAGCCGGGACCGGCATGGGAATGGTACTGGATGGGGATATCCTTGATTTTCTTGATACCAGACACAATCTGTCCGAGGAAGACCGGACGGCCGATACCTGCCATGTCCTTGATGCAGATTTCATCGCAACCGGCGTCAATCAACTGCCGGGCGATGCCCAAGTAGTAGTCCACCGTATGGATGGGTGAATAGGTGATGCAGAGGCTGCACTGCGAAATCATGCCCGCTTCATGGGCATAACCGATGGAAGGGATAATGTTACGGACATCGTTCAAGCCGCAGAACGTACGGGTAATGTCTGTACCCTGTGCCTTCTTCACCTTATAAAATAACTTTCTCACATCGGCCGGAACCGGACTCATGCGCAGGCCGTTCAAGGCACGGTCCAACATGTGCGTCTGAATACCTGCTTCGTGAAACGGCTTCGTCCACTGACGAACCGCATTGTTCGGGTTCTCACCAAACAACAAATTTACCTGTTCAAAACCACCGCCGTTCGTTTCCACACGGGCGAAACAACCCATTTCAACAATGGCCGGAGCCACTTTTACCAACTGGTCAACGCGCGGAACGTACTTACCGGCACTCTGCCACATGTCGCGGAAGACCAGACTGAATTTTACTTCTCTTTCCATTTGTGTAAGTAAATGTTTTCTAATGTAGGATCATCATAATTTTTCTATCTTTATCACTTGGCCCTTACCGGCGGTCAGGATGTCCACAGCCGCCTTGATGGCATCCATCGCCGCCGCATTGGCGGGCGAGGAAGGAGTTGCCACCGGCTTCTTAGGAGCCTCTTCCGGCGCCACCCTGTTGACCAGCTTGATCAGCAGCGTGCTGCCCCAAATGACAATGAGTAGAATGATGAAGACGGTACACATACCGATGACCATCAGCATTAATCCTAATCCAATGTTTCCCATACCTTAAATAGTATATTAATCGTTACAATTCATGCACTTCGCGAATACTACTTCACGAAATACGCCCCAAAAGTACAGAAAGGCAAGCTAACTGACGCGAAGATTCTCTTAAAATAATTAAAAAACCGAAGCAGAACAGAAACTTTTTACTGTTCTTTTACAAAAACCGCTCACAAAAGCAACCCCGGATAGCAAATTATTTGTACTTTTGCCGACAGAAAACGCTAACAGGTTATCAAGATGAAGAAACTTATCATTTTCGACTTGGACGGTACGCTGCTCGACACCATCGCCGACCTGGCGGCCGCCACCAACCAGGCACTGCAAGCCTGCGGTTACCCGGTCCACCCCACCGAGGCCTACCGGTTCTTTGTGGGAAACGGCATCGACAAGCTGTTTGAGCGGGCGTTGCCGGAAACAGAACGCACCCCAACGAACATGCGGAAGATGCGGTCGTTCTTTATACCTTATTATACGATACACAACGCCGACCTGAGCCGTCCCTATCCGGGCATTCCGGAACTACTCAGCCATCTTCAGCAACAGGGCGTACAGGTAGCCGTGGCTTCGAACAAATACCAGGCAGCGACCGAGAAACTCATCCGACAGTTTTTCCCCTCCATCCATTTCACAGCCATCTATGGCCAACGGGAAGGCATTCCTACCAAACCCGACCCACAGGTGGTGCGCGAAATCATTCAGGAAGCAGGTGCCAGCGCTGAAGAGACGGCGTATGTGGGCGACTCGTCCGTCGATATGCAGACCGGCCATAACGCGGGGGTCACCACCTTCGGTGTGAGCTGGGGATTCCGTCCGCGCACAGAGCTCGAGTCATACGCTCCTCACTTCATTGCCGACACAGTGGAGGAGCTGAAGGAACAACTGCTCCGCTAAAGTCTCCCGTTCAGCACTTCCCCCGCACAGGCGTATCCCTCGTCGTAAAGGGCGGTGAGCTTCTTCACGTCTTTCTCGATGCGGTTCACCGTGACGGGCGCTTGCGGACGGATAACCAGGATACTTCCTTCGTCCTCCATCCGTTCCACCATCTCCAGCTGTTCGTTGTAGGCCCGGCAACGGTTACTGAGCACCACCCGCAACCGGGGATAGCGGCGGTAAATGAAATGAGGCACCCGGATGTCCTTCTCCGACTTCCGGTAGCCTTTGTTGCGGGTCAGCACCACGAGATTGGTCCGGTATCCTTGGCTGATGGCCCTCAATACAGGGATGGAGTCCACGATACCACCGTCCAGCATCGGCACACCGTCCACCCACGTCATCGGACAGACGTAGGGCAAGCTGCTCGATGCCTTGGCAATGGCGATGAGCCGGTCCTTGTCCGCCCGTTCCGCTAAGTAACAGGCCCGTCCCGTCACGCAGTTGGTCGTGACCATCTCGAAGCGCATCGGGTTGCGGAAACAGGCCGCATAGTCGAAAGGCACCAACTTTTCGGGGAAGGTCTCGTACAACAGCTTCTGGTCGAGGATGCTACGCTGGTACCATAGGTACTTCAAGCCGATATAATGGTATTTTTCCAGCATATCAATATTGCTGTACTTCGCCCTGCCCCGCTGACGGGACAGATAAGAGAGCCCGTTACAGGCCCCCGCCGATACGCCCACGCCATAGGGAAATTCAATCTGATGGTCCATCAGGTAATCCAGCACTCCACAAGTGAACACGCCCCGCATTCCACCTCCTTCGAGCACCAGTCCGGTTGTCTTCAAGTCCAGTTCCATACGCATCTACATTTTTGTTGTTCCCTGCAAATTTACATTTAATTTTGAAATTCGTACCATCGAATCGATAAATTTGTTACATTTGCCGGAAAATATAGTATCCATCACTTAAAAGACCATTGTCATCATGTTTGAATCACAAGTATATCAACAGCGCCGCGCCGCACTGCGGCAGCAGACAGGAAGTGGCATCATCCTGCTGCTTGGAAACAACGAGGCACCTGCCAACTATCCCGACAACACCTATAAATACCGTCAGGACAGTTCGTTCATCTATTTCTTAGGCCACGCGCATCCGGGCTATGCCGCCATCCTCGACATTGAGGCCGGAGAAGACTATTTCTTCGGGGACGACGTGACTATGGATGACATCATCTGGATGGGGCCTCAGCCTACCGTAAAGGAACTGGCTGCCCGCATCGGCATCGAGAAGAGCTTCCCCTTCGCACGGCTGAAAGACTTTGTGCAAAAGGCCATCGCCCAACAACGGAAGGTTCATTTCCTGCCTCCTTACCGCTATGACAATCAGCTGCTGCTGGAGGAACTGACCGGCATCCGTGCTTCTCTGCTCAAGTCCTACGCTTCAGTGGAGCTCATCAAGGCGGTGGTCAACCTCCGTTCGAAGAAAGACGCGTTGGAAATCGCGGAAATTGACAAGGCCTGCAACATCGGTTACGAAATGCACACCGCCGCCATGCGCCTCTGCAAGCCAGGAGTATCCGAGGGATACATCGCCGGAGTGCTGGACGGAATCGCCGCTTCTTACGGCAACATGGTCTCTTTCGCCACCATCCTGACCCAGAACGGACAGACCTTGCACAACCACGACCACAGCCATATACTGGAAACCGGACGGCTGATGCTGACGGACGCTGGGGCGGAAAGCGTGACCAATTACTGCTCCGACCACACCCGTACCGTCCCGGTGAGAGGACGCTTTACCGCCCGTCAGCGCGACGTGTACAGCATCGTACTGGCCGGACACGACAAAGCCTTGGAACTGGCCCGTCCGGGTGTGACCTACAAGTCTGTCCACCTGGAAGTCTGCAAAGTGCTGGCACAAGGACTGAAAGACCTGGGACTGATGAAAGGCAACGTTGAGGAGGCTGTTGCCGCCGGAGCGCACGCCTTGTTTATGCCCCACGGACTGGGACACATGATGGGCATCGACGTGCACGACATGGAAGACTTGGGCCAGGTATATGTAGGTTATGATGACGAAGTACGCCCATCCGACCAGTTCGGGCTGGCTTCTCTCCGCATGGGACGCCGACTGGAAGAAGGCTTTGTCATCACCGATGAACCGGGCTGTTACTTCATCCCTGCCCTCATCGACAAATGGCGGGCGGAAGGGCTGCACACCGACTTCCTGAACTTCGACGCCATCGACCGCTTCAAGGACTTCGGCGGCATCCGTCTGGAAGATGATATCCTGATTACCGCCGATGGCTCCCGGTTTACGGGCGACCAGCGCATCCCCATTACCCTTGAGGAGGTGGAGACGTTCATGAACAATTGATTATTAACCCTATCAAATCCTAACGACAATGAAAAAGATGTTAGCGCTCCTCGCCGCAGGCCTTTGCTTCGGCGGAGCAACCGCTCAGAATGCGGACGAGAACAAGGCCGACGAAGGCTTCGTGTTTACCACCGTGAAGGAGAATCCTATCACGTCCATCAAGAACCAGAACCGCGCCGGCACGTGCTGGTGCTACTCCAGCATGGCATTCCTGGAATCCGAACTGCTGCGGATGGGCAAAGGGGAATTTGACCTGTCCGAGATGTTCATCGTTCACCAGACTTACCTGGACCGCGCCGACGCGGCTGTCCGCACCCACGGCGACGTATCGTTCTCGCAGGGTGGCTCGTTCTACGACGTGATGTATGGCATGGAACACTTTGGCTTAGTGCCCGAAGAAGAAATGCGCCCGGGTGTGATGTACGGCGACACGCTGAGCAACCATACCGAACTGACCGCCGTATCCGACGCGGTTGTGGCTGCCATCGCCAAAGGCAACCTGCGCAAGCTGCAGACCGACAGCGACCGTCGTCCGCTGTGGAAGAAGGCCATCGCCTCTATCCATGACATCTACCTGGGCCAATGTCCTGAGAAGTTCACCTACAAGGGCAAGGAATACACACCTCAGTCGTTCTACCAGTCACTGGGGCTGAACCCTGACGACTACATCTCCCTGACCTCTTATACCCATCATCCGTTCTACAAACCCTTCGTACTGGAAATCCAGGACAACTGGCGCTGGGCACAGTCGTACAACCTGCCCATCGACGAACTGATGGAAGTGTTCGACAATGCCATCATGAACGGCTACACCATCGCTTGGGGGTCGGATGTCAGCGAACAAGGCTTCACCCGTGACGGTATCGCCGTGCTGCCCGATGACCTAAAGGTACAGGAACTGAGCGGTTCGGACATGGCCCACTGGCTGAAGATGAAACCCGAAGAGAAGAAACTCAACACAAAGCCGCAGCCGCAGAAGTGGTGCACCCAGGAAGAGCGTCAGGAAGCCTACGACAACTTCGAGACTACCGACGACCATGGCATGCAGATTTACGGCATCGCCAAGGACCAGGAAGGCAACGAATACTACATGGTGAAGAACTCTTGGGGCAAGGCCGGCAAGTATGAAGGCAAATGGTACGCCTCCAAGGCATTTGTCCGTTACAAGACCATGAACATCCTTGTCAACAAGAAGGCTCTTCCCGCCGCCATTGCCAAGAAGCTGGGCGTGAAGTAATTTTATCATCAGGCAATCAGGTTGGCCCAGCAGATGCTCACCGATGAGACATCTACTGGGCCAATTCTCAAAAAGATATCTACATGAACAAGCTGAAAATTTTCGTATGCAGCCACCGGCCGGTGGAGAACACCCCTCACGACGAGGTCTATACACCCATACATCTGGAGCGCATCAACTCCAAGGACAAAGAAGCCATGGCCGAATATGTAGGGGATGATACAGGAGACCATATCAGTGGGAAAGGCAGCCATTACAGCGAATGCTGATGTTCTACCGCCACAACTTCATCGCTCCCTTGTCAAAGTACGAGCCTTTCTACATCGACCGTTCTTTTGCCAGAGGTCTGAAGAGAGACGGCATCGATTTGGACTTCGACCCCTTAATTCTGCCTTGACAAAAATCCGGGGAATCCCCCTCCCACCAACGGTGACAGTAGGGTATTTCCCTCTTACAACCCTATTTTACGAAATATAACGAAAAACACCACGTTTGTTTGCTTCTTTTTTGCTAACTTTACGGATTGAAATGGAGTACCGGTAACAACACCGGTACAAACCTGCCTTTCCCTGAACGGTAAGGCCCTGAAGCTGAAAAGAAAAAACACTATATAATGAATTACAAATGGAACTACCAACCTCCTACACAAGAGCAACGTGAAGCCGCACGTGCCCTGGCAAAAGACATCGGCATCAGCCCCATCCTGTGCCGGCTGCTTCAGGAAAGGGGCATCCGGACAGCGGAAGAAGCCAAAAGTTTCTTCCGCCCGCAGCTGACAGAACTCCACGACCCTTTTCTCATGCGCGACATGGAAAAAGCCGTGGAACGGCTGAACCTTGCCCTGGGCCGTAAAGAACGTATCCTGGTGTACGGAGACTACGATGTGGACGGAACCACCGCCGTCGCATTGGTGTACAAATTCCTTCAGCAGTTCTATTCGAACATCGACTACTACATCCCCGACCGCTACAACGAAGGGTATGGAGTATCGACGAAGGGGGTGGACTACGCCGCCAGCACCGGCGTACAACTGGTCATCGTGCTCGACTGCGGCATCAAGGCGGTCGAGGAAATCGCTTATGCACGGGAAAAAGGCATTGACTTCATCATCTGCGACCATCATGTCCCCGATGAGCAGCTGCCACCGGCAGTGGCTATTCTGAACCCGAAGCGGGCGGACTCTACCTATCCGTACGAACACCTGTCGGGTTGCGGCGTGGGCTTCAAGTTCATGCAGGCCTTCGCGTTGAGCAACGGCATCGAACTGCACCAACTCCACCAGTTCCTCGACCTGGTGGCGGTCAGCATCGCGTCGGACATCGTGCCCATCATGGGCGAGAACCGCATCCTGGCCTATCACGGACTGCGGCAGCTGAACACGAACCCCAGCGTGGGCCTGAAAGCCATCATTGATGTGTGCGGACTGAGCGACCGCGAAATCAACATGAGTGACATCGTCTTCAAGATAGGTCCGCGCATCAATGCGTCGGGACGCATCCAAAACGGCAAGGAGGCAGTGGACCTGCTCATCGAGAAAGACATCAAGACAGCTCTCCGGAAAGGGGCCCACATCAACCAATACAACGAGACACGCAAGGACCTGGACAAGAGCATGACCGAAGAGGCCAACCGGATTGTGGAACGGGTTGCCAACCTTTCCGAACATCGTTCTATCGTCCTGTTCAACGAGGCCTGGCACAAAGGAGTCATTGGCATCGTCGCCTCCCGGCTCACGGAAATCTACTACCGTCCGGCGGTGGTACTGACCCGCACCGACAACCTGGCCACAGGCTCCGCCCGCTCTGTATCCGGCTTCGATGTGTACAAGGCCATCGAACACTGCCGTGACCTGCTGGAGAACTTCGGTGGCCATACGTATGCCGCCGGCCTGTCCATGCGGGTAGAGAACGTACCGGAGTTCACCCGACGGTTCGAGGCGTACGTCACCGAGCACATCCTGCCCGAGCAGATGAGCGCCACCATCGACATCGACGCGCAACTGGACTTCCGCGACATCACCCCCAAGTTCTTTTTCGACCTGAAGAAGTTCAACCCCTTCGGGCCGGACAACCACAAGCCGGTGTTCTGTACCCTCAACGTCTATGACTACGGCACCAGCAAGGTAGTGGGCCGCGACCAGGAACACATCAAGCTGGAGCTGGTGGACAACAAGTCGAACAATGTGATGAACGGCATCGCCTTCGGCCAAAGCTCGCAGGCGCGCTTCATCAAGACCAAGCAGTCGTTCAACATCTGTTATACCATCGAGGAGAACACCCACAAACGGGGGGACATCCAGCTGCAGATTGAGGACATCAAGCCGAGCCGGAACCATTAGCCAGCAGCAAAAACACATGGAACTGGCAGACTATCGACGCATCCTGAAGCAGTACTGGGGGTACGAAGACTTCCGGGGCATCCAGGCAGACATCATCCGAAGCATCGGTGACGGACACGACACCTTGGGGCTGATGCCCACAGGGGGAGGAAAGTCCATCACCTTCCAGGTGCCTGCCTTGGCCAAGGAGGGGCTCTGCTTAGTGGTCACCCCGCTCATCGCCCTGATGAAAGACCAAGTGCGCAACCTGCGGTCGCGCGGCATCAAGGCGACCGCCATCTACTCTGGCATGACCCGTGAGGAGATTGTCGTGGCGCTGGAAAACTGCATCTTCGGCAACTACAAGTTCCTCTACATCTCGCCCGAACGACTGGCGACCGACATCTTCCGGGTCAAGCTGCGCCACATACCGGTCAACCTCATCGCCATCGACGAGGCCCATTGCATCTCGCAATGGGGCTACGACTTCCGTCCCTCCTATCTCCAGATAGCCGAAGTGCGGCACCTGTTGCCCGACATCCCCGTACTGGCCCTCACCGCGACCGCCACTCCCGAAGTGGTGGATGACATACAAGAACGGCTGGCCTTCCGTCAGAAAAACGTGTTCCGCATGAGTTTCGAGCGGAAAAACCTGGCCTACATCGTCCGGCGTACGGAAGACAAGCCCACCGAACTCCTGCACATCCTCCACAGCCTGCAGGGGGCCGCCATCGTCTATACCCGCAACCGCAAACGGACCAAGGAGGTGGCACAATACCTGGAAGCGAACCACATCACGGCCACGTTCTACCATGCCAGTCTCTCGAACGACACGAAGGACGAGCGGCAGAAGAGCTGGCTCACCGGCGGGCATCGCGTAATGGTGGCGACCAACGCCTTCGGCATGGGCATCGACAAGCCCGACGTGCGCTTAGTCGTACACATTGACCTGCCCGACTCCCCCGAAGCGTACTTCCAGGAGGCGGGACGGGCCGGACGTGACGGAGCAAAAGCGTATGCCGTACTCCTCTGCTCCCGGTCGGACAAGGGGATGCTGCAACGGCGCATCGCCGACACATTTCCCGAGAAAGACTACATCCGCAAAGTCTATGAGGACCTGCAATACTACTACCAGATGGCCATGGGCGACGGACGGGGCTGCACCTTCGCCTTCGACATTGACGAGTTCTGCCAGCACTTCAAGCACTTTCCGGTCCGGGTGGACAGTGCGCTGAAAATCCTCACCCGTGCCGGCTACTTAGAATACACCGACGAGCAGGACAATGCCTCCCGTATTATGTTCACCCTGAACCGAGACGAACTGTACCGTATCCACGAAAACAGCGAGGACACCGAACGACTGCTTCACTGCCTGCTCCGTTCCTATACGGGCCTGTTCGCCGACTATGCCTACATCGACGAGAACCACCTGGCACGACGGAGCGGGCTCACCCGCCAGCAGGTGTACGACATTCTCATCTCATTGTCGCGCCGCCGCATCCTGCACTACATTCCCGGCCGAAAGACACCTTATATAATATATACGCGCGAACGGCAGGAAACGGGCCGCATCGTCCTCAGCCGGGAGGTCTATGAGGACCGCAAGAAAAGCTATACCCAACGCATCGAGGCCATGACAGAGTACGCCGAGAGCGACGGACTGTGCCGCAGCCAGCTCCTGCTCCGATACTTTGGTGAAAAGCAGAGCCGTCCCTGCGGCCAGTGTGACGCCTGTCTCCAACGCCATTCCACCGGACTGCGAAACGACCGGTTCCTCGAAATAGCCGACTACTTGCTCCAGCTGCTGAAAGAAACACCGCTGCTTCCGTCCGATTTGGCCGAACGGATGCCCTATCCGTTCCAACAGTATGAGCCCGTACTGAAATACCTCATGGGCGAAGAAGAAATCCGACTACTCGATGGAAAACTGACCGCCGTGCGTTAAATCTGCCAAAACTGTTGCACAATCCAACAAAAAGATGTAATATTACACCTTCATTTGAAAACCATACTATCCACCCTAATACGAAAGACCATGAACAAAAACATCGGACGGCAGCTGATGGCTGCCCTTACCTTGACAAGCACCCTGCTATTGGCTTCCTGTGGAGGCCCGGCAATTCCCGAACCTGTCTCCCTGCTCCCCCAACCGAGCCAAGTGGCGGAAACGGGAAACCCACCTTTTGAACTGACCTCCAGCACCATCATCGGCTATGACAGCCCCGAGCTGCTGCCTGCCGCTGTCTATCTGGGCGACCTCCTCTCCCCGGCCACTGGCTATGCCCTGTCACTCCGTGAAGGGAAGGGCGACATCTCCCTCCGCCTCCACGCCGGCGGCCAGAAAGGAGCCTATACCCTGACTACCACCCCCGAAGAGGTAGTCATCAGCGGTAATGGATACGAAGGGGTCATTGCCGGTATCCAGACCTTGCGCCAGCTCCTGCCTGATGATATCGAGGCCACTCGGAAAGTGAGCCGCCGATGGGCAGTACCCAACGTCCACATCACGGACGCCCCCCGTTACGAATGGCGCGGCTTGATGCTCGACGTGTCCCGCCACTTCTACAGCACCGAGGAGGTGAAAGAACTGCTCGACCTCATGGCCCTCTACAAGATGAACAAGTTCCACTGGCACCTTACCGATGACCAAGGCTGGCGAGTGGAAATCAAGCAATACCCCTTGCTGACCGAGAAGGGTGCCTGGCGGCACTTCAACAGCCACGACCGGGAGTGCATCCGTCTGGCAAAAGCACAGGACAATCCTGACTATGAGATTCCGGCCGACAAGCTGCACATCGAGAACGGCGACACCCTCTATGGTGGCTTCTACACCCAGGACGAGGTGCGTGACATCGTGCAGTACGCCGGCATCCGGGGCATTGACGTAGTGCCTGAAATCGACATGCCCGGTCACATGCTGGCCGCTGTAGGCAACTACTCGGGCGTGGCTTGCACCGACGATACCGGCTGGGGCACCACCTTCTCCTCTCCTGCCTGCCCAGGCAAGGACTCCGCCATCGAGTTCTGCCAGAACGTATATAAGGAAATCTTCCAGCTCTTCCCCTACAAGTATGTCCACATCGGCGGCGACGAGGTGGAAAAGACCAACTGGAAGAAGTGTCCCGACTGCCAGAAGCGGATGCGTGACAACGGCTTGAAGACGGAAGAGCAGCTGCAGGCCTGGTTCACACACCAGATGGAAGACTTCTTCAACGCCAACGGCAAGGAGATGATCGGATGGGACGAAATCATTGAAGGAGGCTTGTCAGAGACCTCCACCGTCATGTGGTGGCGCAGCTGGGCGAAGAACGCCTCGCGCGAAGCGACCACCCATGGCAACAAGGTCATCTACACCCCCAACGCTCCTTTCTACCTGGACTACCAACAGGACAAGAAGAGTGTACGGGCCATCTACGACTATGTGCCCGAACTGGAAGGCATGACCGAAGCCCAGCAAGAGCTCATCATGGGCGTGCAGGGAAACATCTGGTGTGAATGGATTCCTTCGCGCGAACGGATGCTCTACATGGCAGCCCCCCGTATGCTGGCCATCGCCGAACTGGGCTGGAGCGGTCCACAGCAGAACGATTGGACAGGTTTCAGCCGACGCATGGCCGACCAGTTCCACCGGCTGAACGTAATGGACATCCCTTACCGCATCCCCGACCTGGAAGGCTTCAATGAATCGAACGCCTTTATCGGCGAGACAAAAGTGGAAGTGAGCTGCCTCGACTCTACCGCCGTCATCCGCTACACGACCGACGGTTCCATCCCTACTGCCGCCTCCACATTGTATGAAGGTCCCCTCCAGGTGACCGAGACCACCGATTTCACCTTCCGGACCTTCCGTGCCAACGGAGCCAAAGGCGACTTTGTGAAGACCCGTTTCGTGAAGAGCGAATATGCGCCCGCCACACAGACCGCTCCCAGCTCACCCGGACTGGAAGCCCTGTGGCACGACTTCCGGGGCAACCGCTGCGCCAACATCAGCGAGGCACCGCTGAAGGGCCGCTACAAGATTGAGGATGTGTGCATTCCCAAACGGGTGAGCGGAAACATCGGCCTCATCGTGAGAGGTTATCTCAACGCCCCCGCCGATGACATCTACTCTTTCGCCCTGCTGAGCGATGACGGGAGCACCCTGGCCATTGACGGCGAAATGGTCGTAGATAATGACGGCCCGCATGCGCCCAAGGAAATGACAGGACAGAAGGCCCTGAAGAAAGGCTACCATCCGTTGGAGCTGCGCTACTTCGACAGCAACGGTGGCACCCTGCAGCTGAAGGTAATGGACAGTGACGGACAAGTCATACCGTTCACCCACCTGTACATGCATTGATGCACAAGACCGTTTTTCCACAATGTGACAACATTTCTAACTAACATGATGATGAAAAAGATGCTAAAAAGAATGATTCTGCTGGCAGTAATGGCCGCAGGAAGCGTGTGCGGCTTCGCACAACAGACAAGTACCGAAAAAATCAACATCGGCGACCCGATGCCTGCCATCCAGCTGTCCTCCACGACCTACGGCAACGTATCGGCCGCCGACCTGAAAGGGAAGGTTGTCCTGGTGAGCCTGTTCGCTACCTGGTGCGGCCCCTGTCAGAAAGAGCTGGCGGAAGTGCAATCGACCCTATGGCCCAAGTACAAGGGCAACAAGGATTTCCGGCTGTTAGTCATCGGACGGGAACACACTGACGAACAGCTGAAGAAATACAACGAGAAGAAACAGTTTGACTTTCCGCTCTATCCCGACCCGAAGCGCGAAGCGTTCTCCCTCTTTGCTGACCAGAGCATTCCCCGTGCCTACCTGTTCGGCAAGGACGGCAAACTGCTCTACTCCTCGCTCGGCTACACGCCGGAAGAATTCGAGAAGCTGATGAAGACAATCGAAACGGCATTGCAGAAATAAACGACTAAAATGTTCAGGCTGGGTATCCCCCAGCCTGAACATTTTCCAATTGCACTGACAGTTGAACGTCCATGCAATTCCTGGAGTTCGGACTTTATATCATTGACGATGTAGGTGTCCGACATAATCTGATACCCATATTTCGGGTCGTGGAGCTGCTGGCCTACTTTCGTACTGTAAAAGAGTAGCATAGCACGCTTAGTAGAAAGCTGCAGTTCATCAGCAAGCTGAAGTATAATGCGTGTAATCTTGCGATAGAGTATATAGTCCTTCATTTCACTGTAGCTTCAAAAGCAAAAGCCTGGGACAGGCTCCGTGGAACATCCCAGACTTTTCCAGTTCCAACAAGCCCCACAAGGCATTCTCTGCGAGAAAGCAGCAAAAACAAGCCATCTCCCGCACGCTCTTTCATTTCTTTGTCGTAACTTTGTACCCCAAACAATGCTTGTATGAAAAAACTAACCTTATTATTCACGCTGGCCGTCGGACTGCTGACAGCATGCGGCGGCACCAAAAAGAACAATTCCGATATGGAGAATGGCAACGAAACACGGGTACGCCTGGAAACCAATCTGGGCAACATCACCCTGAAACTCTACAACGAGACTCCCCTGCACAGGGACAACTTCATCAAACTGGTGAAGGAAGGTGTCTATGACAGCACCCTCTTCCACCGCGTCATCAAGAACTTCATGTGCCAGGCGGGCGACCCGAACAGCAAGACAGCCCCCGACACGGCAATGTTGGGCGACGGAGACGTGGGCTACACCGTGCCTGCCGAATTCCGTACACCAGCCATCTTCCACAAGCGGGGCGTGCTGGCCGCCGCCCGTGAAGGCGACGATGTGAACCCTGAGAAAGCCTCATCCGGCTGCCAGTTCTACATCGTGACCGGCAAGAAGTTCACGGAAGCGCAGCTCATCAACATGGCCAACCAGCAGAACCAGGCCCGTTTAGACACGGTCTTCCAGCAGCTGGCCCGGAAACACATGAAGGAAATCTTCAAGCTGCGGAAAGCAGGCGACAACGATGCCCTGCTGGAGCTGCAGGACTCATTAGAGGCACAGGCACGGGCCATTGTGAAACAGGAACCGGCCAAGACCTTCACCCCTGAACAGATCCAGGCCTACACTACCGTGGGCGGCACCCCGCACCTGGACGGCAACTACACGGTATTCGGAGAGGTGACGGAAGGAATGGACGTGGTGGAAAAAATCGAAATCTCGAAAACCAACCGTGCCGACCGTCCGCTGAACAACGTACGCATCCTTAAAGCCGTGGTAGTGGAATGATACGCATCCACCGACATGTGCTGGACAACGGGCTCCGCATCGTCCACCACGAGGACCGCTCCACCCAGATGGTCGCCCTCAACCTGCTGTACGACGTAGGAGCCCGCGATGAGCATCCGGACCATACGGGATTCGCCCACCTCTTCGAGCACCTGATGTTCGGAGGGTCAGTGAACATCCCCGACTACGACGGTCCCGTACAGCTCGCAGGGGGCGAGAACAACGCTTGGACCAACAACGACATGACCAACTATTACATCACCCTGCCCTACCAGAACTGCGAAACCGGCTTCTGGTTGGAGAGTGACCGTATGCTCAGCCTCGACTTTCATCCGAAGAGCCTGGAAGTGCAACGACAGGTCGTGATCGAAGAGTTCAAGCAACGTAACCTGAACCGCCCATACGGCGACTCCGCCCACCTGATACGCGAGCTGGCCTATCAGACCCACCCGTACCGCTGGCCGACCATCGGAAAGGAAATCGGGCACATCGCCCATGCGACGATGGAGGAGGTGAAGGACTTCTTCTTCCGCTTCTATGCGCCGAACAACGCCATCCTGGCCGTGACAGGACACATCTCGTTCGAGGAGACGGTGGCACTGGCCGAAAAATGGTTCGGACCGATTCCCGCCCGCGACGTGAAGCCGCGCCAACTCCCTGCCGAGGCACCCCAGACCGCCCTTCGCCGGAAGACGGTGGAACGGAACGTTCCGGTGGACGCGCTCTACATGGCTTTTCACATGGGAAAACGGATGAGCCAAGAGTATTATGTCTGCGACCTGCTGACTGACCTGCTCTCCAACGGACGTTCCTCGCGCCTCATCCAGTCATTGGTGCAGGAGCGGAAGGTGTTCAGCCAGATTGATGCCTATATCCAGGGCAGCATCGACGAAGGCCTGCTGAATATTTGCGGAAAACCGTCGGAAGGAGTGTCGCTGTCCGCTGCCGAGGCAGCGGTGTGGGAGGAGCTGGAGAAACTGAAGACCGTCCCCGTCCAGCCGGAAGAGTTGGAAAAGGTGAAGAACCGCTACGAGGCGGAGCAGATTTTCAGTAACCTGAACTACCTGAACGTGGCGACCAACCTGGCCTATAGCGAACTGCTGGGCGACGCGGAGCTGATCAACCTGGAAGTGGAACGCTACCGGACCATCAGCGCAGCAGAAATCACCGCCACCGCCGCACGTATCTTCACACCCACGAACTGTTGTGTCCTCTACTACAAGGCGGCGGGTACCCTTACAGAAAGAAAGACTGACGCATGAAACGATTCGTACACCATAAAGCACTGCTCACGTTGGGCCTCCCCATCGTCATCGGGCAGATAGGCATGATTGTGCTGGGCATAGCGGACACCCTGATGATTGGTCACCACAGCACGCACGAACTGGCCGCCGCCGGCTTCGTGAACAACGTGTTCAACCTGGCCATCATCACCTGCATGGGCTTCTCGTACGGACTGACCCCCATCGTGGGCAGCCTCTTCGGACAGGAAAAACGGCAGGAAGCGGCCAGGGTACTCAAGAACAGCCTGGCCGCCAACCTGCTGGTAGCCCTGCTCGCCATGGGGATACTGGGATGCCTGTACCTGAACATCGACCGGCTGGGACAGCCCGAGGAACTGCTGCCGGCCATCCGTCCCTATTTCCTGACCCTGCTGGCCTCGCTACCCTTCCTGATGGTCTTCAACGGGTTCAAGCAGTTCACCGACGGCATCACGGACACCCAAGTATCCATGTGGATTCTATTAAGCGGCAACCTGCTGAACATCGTGGGCAACTACCTGCTCATCTATGGCAAGGCAGGATTGCCCGAACTGGGACTGACCGGTGCGGGAGCCGCCACGCTGTTGTCGCGCATCTACATGACTCTGTCCTACGTAGCCTTGTTCTGCTGTTCCCGCCGTTACCGTACCTACCGCCAAGGCTTCCGGTCGGGGCCACTGAACCGGAAGGATTTCCTGCAACTGAACCGGCTGGGCTGGCCGATTGCCGGGCAGATGGGGATGGAAACCGCCTCGTTCAGCCTGAGCGCCATCATGGTAGGCTGGTTAGGCAGCAACGAGCTGGCCACCTACCAGATTATGATAGCCGTGTCGCAAATCTGCTTTATGATGTACTACGGGATGGGAGCGGCGGTATCGGTGCGCGTCAGCAATTTCCGGGGACAGAACGATTGGGAGAACGTGCGGGGCACGGCACACTCGGGCTTTCACCTGATTCTGCTGATGGCGGTGATGAGCTGCGTGCCCATCTTCCTGCTGCGCCACTCCATCGGCGGCTGGTTCACCGACAACGCCACGGTAGGCGGCATGGTGGCCCAGGTCATCGTCCCCTTCCTCATCTACCAGTTCGGCGACGGCCTCCAAATCAATTTCGCCAACGCGCTGCGGGGCATCGCCGACGTACGTCCCATGCTGCTGTTCGCCTTCATTGCCTACTTCGTCATCTCACTGCCCTTGAGCTACCTGTTCGCGTTCGTCTGCCAGTGGGGACTGACGGGCATCTGGATGTCGTATCCTTTCGGACTGACCAGTGCGGGACTGATGTATTATGCCCGCTTCCGGAAGCAGGTTCAAAAAAGGAGTTAGAGAACACCTCTAACTCCTATAACTTAAAAAAACTCCACCCATTATCTTCGGGCACCGGAGCGACCACTTCCACCTGCTCTTTCGAGACCGGATGGACAAAGCGCACGCAACGGGCGTGAAGGCAGATGCTGCCATCAGGATTGGAGCGGGGAAAACCGTATTTCAAATCCCCCTTGATAGGGCAACCCATTTTGGCCAACTGGCAACGTATCTGGTGATGGCGCCCCGTCTTCAAGTCCACCTCCAGCAAGTAATAGTTGTCCGAACGGCCGATGAGCCGGTAGTGGAGCACCGCCTTCTTGGCACCCTTCACCTCCTTATCATAGGCATAGCTCTTGTTCTGTCGTTCGTTGCGCACTAAGTAATGCACCAGCTCCCCTTCTTCCTGTGGCGGACAGTTCTTCACGATGGCCCAATACGTCTTCTTGACCTCGCCCGCACGGAACATCTCGTTGAGCCGCGACAAGGCTTTGCTGGTCTTCGCAAAGACCACCAGTCCGCTGACAGGACGGTCCAGCCGGTGGGTCACCCCCAGGAACACGTTCCCCGGCTTGGCGTACTTCTCCTTCAGATAACGTTTCAGGGTGTCCGAGAGGGGCTCGTCGCCCGTCTTGTCACCCTGAACGATTTCCGAAGGCCGCTTATTGACAATGATCAGATGATTGTCCTCGTAAACGACCGTCATACGTGCTAATTACATGTTCATGCCACCATCTACCTGTATGACCTGACCCGACACATACGACGACATGTCCGAAGCCAGGAAGGTAGCGATATTGGCCACATCTTCCGGCGTACCGCCACGGCGCAGAGGAATCTTCTTGCACCATTCCGCCTTCACCTCGTCAGACAGCTTGGCCGTCATGTCGGTGATGATGAAGCCCGGAGCGATGGCGTTGGCACGGATGCCACGAGAGCCCAGTTCCTGAGCGATGGACTTGGCCAGACCAATCATTCCCGCCTTCGAGGCCGAGTAGTTGCACTGTCCGGCATTGCCGTGCACACCTACCACCGACGCCATGTTGATGATGCTGCCACGCTTCTGGCGCATCATGATGGGCGTGCAAGCGTGAATGAAGTTGAAGGCCGACTTCAGGTTGACGGCAATCACCGCATCCCACTGCTGTTCGCTCATGCGCATCATCAGACCGTCCTTCGTGATGCCGGCGTTATTGACCAGGATGTCAATCGAACCGAAATCGGCATGAATCTGCTCCACGACCTTCGCGGTATCCTCGAAGCTGGCGGCGTTGGACGCATAGCCCTTCACCTTGACACCGAGTGCGGCGATTTCGTTTTCCGTGTTCTGACCGTTTTCGTCAATCACCAAGTCCGTAAACGCGATATTTGCACCTTCCGCTGCAAATTTCAGTGCGATTGCCTTACCGATACCACGAGCGGCACCCGTCACAATCGCTGTTTTTCCAGTTAATAATCCCATTTTATTCTTATTTAAAGTGTTATTTGTTCCTGTTTTCCGCGATGGCCCAACGCCCCGTACACAATTTGGAGCACATAGCGCCATCCCGTCTCGTCGTCCAGCTCCTCACCGATCTGGTTACGGATGTACGGCACCTCGATGCCCTTGATGCAATAGTGCAGGATGTCTGCGGTGATGTCCACATTCTCAATATTGAACAATCCGCTTTCCTTCCCCTCGGTCAGGACCCGACGGAAGAGCTGGATTTCCGTCGCGTCAAAGTCCTTGCGCACCGCCTCCACCCGCCAGATGTCACGGAAAAAGCCCGCGCGGAGCGTCCCGTTACGGAACACCGCCTGCTTGATGCTGTCCAGATGCGTGGCAATCATCTCCAGGATTTTCTCGTCCGGCTGCAACGGCTTCGCCGCCACCGTCTTCAATGTTTCCGTCAGACGTTCCACTTCCGACTCGACAACAGCCATGTAGATTTGCTCCTTGCTTTTAAAATAAGTATATAAGGTACGCCGCCCCTTCTTCGAAGCGACCGCAATATCATTCATCGTGGTCTCCTCCACCCCTTTCTTGGCGAACAGTTGGCGGGCCACATCTACCAGTTTGGCTTTTGTCTTCTGCACAGTCATTCTCTCAATCTATTGCACAATTACTAATTAATGTGTGCAAAATTACTGCTTTTCTCCCTATTCCGCAAATATCTATCGGCTTTTCTCACCCCTAAAAGCCAATAAATGCAAAATAACAGGATAATTATTTGGATATATCAAACAGAGTCCGTACCTTTGCACTCGCAAAACAGAAATAACATCGCGGAGTGGAGCAGTTGGTAGCTCGTTGGGCTCATAACCCAAAGGTCGTCTGTTCGAGTCAGGCCTCCGCAACTAACAACAGAAATAACATCGCGGAGTGGAGCAGTTGGTAGCTCGTTGGGCTCATAACCCAAAGGTCGTCTGTTCGAGTCAGGCCTCCGCAACTACAAGGACTTCCCTTCCGGAAGTCCTTTTCTTTTCCCACCCTCCCGACTCCGGTACCAAAATACCATTCTTGTGGTATTTCACACCTTCCGGAATCCCCCTATCTTTGCGCTCAGTAAGAAACAAGAAGTAATCACTAAACATTATACAACTATGGCACGTATCTACCATCAACTGACCGACCTGATTGGTCGCACACCCTTGCTTGAACTGAACGCTATCGTACAGTCACACCATGCACAGGCCACTGTCATCGCCAAGCTGGAGTACTTCAACCCCGGCGGCAGCGTGAAAGACCGTATCGCCCTCTCCATGATAGAGGACGCGGAGAAGAAGGGTATCCTGAAACCTGGCAGCACCATCATCGAGCCCACCAGCGGCAACACCGGCGTGGGACTGGCGTGGGTAGCCCGTGTGAAAGGTTACAAGGCCATCCTCACCATGCCCGAAACCATGAGTGTGGAACGGCAGAACCTGCTGAAGGCGCGGGGAGCGCAACTGGTACTGACACCGGGCAGCGAGGGCATGAAGGGAGCCATCCGCAAAGCACAGGAACTGAAGGAGAGCACCCCCGGCGCCGTCATCCTGCAACAGTTTGAGAATCCGGCCAACCCGGCCGCACACACAGCCACCGCCCGCGAAATCTGGGAGGATACCGACGGCCAGATAGACGTGCTGGTAGCCGGTGTGGGTACCGGCGGCACCCTGAGCGGGACCGGACGGGCACTGAAAGCCTTGAAGCCGTCCATCGAGGTAGTGGCTGTAGAGCCCGACTCCTCTGCCGTTCTCTCGGGTGAGAAACCGGGGGCGCACAAGATACAGGGCATCGGTGCGGGCTTCGTACCGCAGACCTTCGACCGCAGCGTGGTGGACCGCATCATCCGGGTGAAGGACAACGACGCCATCCGCACCGGCCGTGAGCTGTCCGCCCAGGAAGGGCTGCTGACCGGCATCTCCTCCGGTGCCGCCACCTATGCCGCCCTCCAGCTGGCCGCTCAGCCCGAATATGCCGGCAAGAACATCGTAGTCGTACTGCCCGACACCGGCGAGCGCTATCTCTCGACCGTCCTGTACGCGTTCGAGGAATATCCTTTGTAAGACTACCGTTTTCCATTTTTCTCCGTCTGCTCTTCCGGCCAGTTCACCAAATACAGTGTCTGCGTGGCACGGGTGAAGGCCGTGTAGAGCCAGCGGTAATAATCGGGGGTGAGCATATCCTCCGTCATGTATCCTTGGTCAAGGAAGACCCGCATCCATTGCCCGCCCTGTGCCTTGTGGCAGGTCACGGCATACGCATACTTCACCTGCAAGGCGTTGTAGAACGGGTCTTCCTTAATCTTCTTCATCCGCTCCCGTTTGGTGGGGATGTCCGCATAATCCTCCATCACGCCGTTGAACAGCCGCTCGCTCTCCTCGCGTGTCAGCGAGGGCGCGTCGGAATGCAGGGTGTCGAGCAGCACCTTCACCTCCAGTTCCAAGTCGTCGTAGTCCGGAAAGCGGAGCGTCACCTCGGCGAAACGAAAGCCATAGAGCTCCTGCTGGCGGCGCACCCTGCGCACCACCGCCGTATCACCGTTGGCGATAAAGTCCAGTTCCTTGCAGTCCGCTCCCCAGTAGTAGTTGTTCTTAGCCACCATCAGCACATCGCCCGTGCTCAACTCCTCCTCCCGGTAGAGGATGCTGTTCCGGATACCTTTATTATATAGGTTCGCCCGTTTGTTGGAACGGCAGATAATCATCGTCTCGTCCATGCCCGCATGGTCATAGCAGTCATTGATGACCTCTATCAGCTCGCTGCCCGGCACCACCCGCACATCGGCGAACCCTTCCGTCCGTATGCGAGGCAGGTCAAAACAGTCACCTCCGGCGATACGGCGGCGCAAGGCCGTGGCATTGTAGAGGATGCCCGAGTCCGACACCTGTCGCACCACCTGTGTGAGCCGGCACTCCGTCACCTCCAGCCCGTAGCCCGCCAGCACATCGGCCGACAAGGCCGGACTCTCCTCCTCCCCTACCGGCGGCAGCTGTGCCGTGTCGCCAATCAACAGCAGCCGGCAGCCTTGCCCGTTATAGACATACTGTATCAGGTCGTCGAGCAAGCGCCCCGTTCCGAACGACGCTCCGGACAGTCCCTGGTTGGCGATCATCGACGCCTCATCCACGATGAACAACGTATGCTGGTGCAGGTTCGGATGCAGCACGAAGTTGTCCGTCTCGTTCGAGAAGACCCGCTGGCGGTAAATCTTCTTGTGGATGGTCAGGGCCGGATGACGGGCGAAATGGGCGAAGACCTTCGCCGCCCGTCCCGTGGGACCGAGCAGCACCACCTTCCGTTGCAGCTCGTCCAGCGTCCGGACCAGCGCCCCCACCAAGGAGGTCTTTCCAGTGCCCGCATAGCCCTTCAGGACGAAAATTCGCTCCTCTTTTGCCAAAAAAAGAAAATCCGCGAAACTTTTCATCACAATTTCTTGCTCATTTGTTGGTTTATCGAGAAAATTTCGCTTAATTTGCTGCGCTAAATCATTATTTAACATAATGGTCTGTAATAAAATTGATGTAATGTATATGTGGTTTAAGTAATTTACGTTATTTTTGCGGTACGAATATAAACATAAAAAACAATATTATCATGAAAACAGTAATTAATCTTGTGTTAGCCGCTTGTGTAATTGGCTTAGTGTACATCTGCTTTGGCAGTATTATGGGTCCTATCAACTTTGACAACGAGAAGAGTGTCCGCGACAAGGCCATCATCGCCCGTCTGATTGATATCCGTAAGGCCCAGCAGGAATATCGTTCCCTGCACCAGGGTGTCTATACCGACAACTTCGATACCCTGATCGCTTTCGTGAAGACCGCCAAACTTCCGTTCATCATGAAGGTGGGTGCCTTGACCGACGACCAGCTGAACAACGGTATGACCGAAAAGAAGGCCATGGCCCTCATCAACAAGGCCAAAAAGACCAACAACTGGAGCGAAGTAGAAAAGGCCGGCCTGCAGAACTTCCGTCGTGACACGATGTGGGTAGCCGTACTCGACACCATCTTCGCCAAGGGCTTCAACCCCGACTCACTGCCCTACGTTCCTTACGGAAACGGTGCCAAGTTCGAACTGGCTATCCGCAAGGACACCACCAAGGCAGGTGCTCCGCTCTGCCTGTTCCAGGCGCAGGTACCCTATGAGACTTACCTGAAGGGCATCAACGACCAGGAACTCCTCAACCTGAAGGACGTGCAGAGCAAGCTGGGCAAGTACTGCGGCCTGCGTGTGGGTGACATCGAAACACCGAACAACAACGCCGGTAACTGGGAATAAAGCATGGACGAAACCTTCGATTTCTCCAAATCGGCACAATATACCTTATCCATCCGTCTTAGTACGGATGGATTTTCTTTTTCTATCTATAACCCGCTGAACGGAAGCGACTTCTACTTCCGGAACTGGCCCGTGAACACCCAGCGTTCGATGGCTGCCAACGTCAAGGCGTTCTTGGCGGAGACAGAAGGGCTGGACCTGACGTACAAACAGACCAACATCCTGGTCCACTCCCCGCGCTACACGTCCGTGCCCCTCGAACTGTTCGAGGACGAGCAGATGGAGGAATTGTTCTACCAGAACCTTCCCCGCCGCAACAACGAACTGGTGCTGTGCAATGTGCTGGGACGGAGCAACCTGGTTGTCCTGTTCTCCATCGACAAGCTCACCCACTTGTTCCTGAGCGATCACTTCCCCCAGGCCCGGTTTTTCGCCTCCGTCAGTCCCCAACTGGAAGGCTTGGCCAACAGAAGCCTGCAAGGCAATAACCGGAAGCTCTACGCCCATCTGCACCCCGACAGCACCGACGTGTTCTGTTTCGAACGGGGACGGTTGCTGTTGGCCAACACCTACGCCACCGCCACCACCGACGACCGTGCCTACTACCTGCTCAACGTATGGCGGCAGTTGGGCTACAGCCAGGCAGACGACGAGCTGCACCTGACAGGACGCACTGCCGACCGGGACACCCTGACCGGACAGCTCAAGAAGTATATCCGTAAAGTATTCATCATTTCCCCGCAAGCGGACTTCAACGAATCGGCCTCTACTCCCATCGAAGACGTTCCGTTTGACATCCAACTATTAGTGACATGCGAGTAATCAGTGGCATCTACAAACGCCGGCGATTCGACGTTCCTCCCTCGTTCAAGGCACGTCCCACTACCGATTTCGCCAAAGAGAACCTATTCAACGTGTTGAACAACTACATCGACTTCGAGGACGGTGTCAGTGCTCTCGACCTCTTTGCCGGCACCGGCAGCATCAGTCTCGAACTGGTGTCAAGGGGCTGCGACCGGGTCATCTCCGTCGAGAAGGACCCGCAGCACCATGCCTTCATCAGCAAGGTGATGAAAGAAGTGAAGACCGACCGGTGGTTCCCGCTCCGGGGCGATGTGTTCCGCTACATCGAACGGTGCGGCGAACAGTTCGACTTCATCTTCGCCGACCCGCCCTACGCCCTTCAGGAGTTGAAGGACATCCCCGACAAGGTGTTCGGGTGCCAGTTACTGAAAGAAGGCGGATGGTTTGTCCTGGAACACGGCAAGGACCTGGACTTCTCAGCGCATCCCCGCTTTGTGGAGCACCGCCACTACGGCAGCGTGAACTTCTCGTTCTTCCAGTGAGCCCCTGACGGGACGGTCTTACAACAAGGGAGCCAGCAGCCGGACCACCGACTCTGTCACCTTGTTTGTCCACGAACGCCGGGCCCACAGCCGGGCCGAGAGTGACAGGCAGTAGGACTGGTCTTCAAGGAACGCCTCTTTCAGCCGCAAGGCCAAAGGCACGTCGTAAAGAAAGGCGTTCACCTCAAAGTTGTGCTCAAAGCTACGGAAATCCAGGTTGGTAGAGCCTACCGAAGCCGCCTCGTCATCCCACACCCACAGCTTGGAATGGAGGAAGCCCGGCCGGTAGAGATAGACCTTCACTCCCGCCTCCATCAGTTCGTCCAGATAGGATAAAGAGCCCTTGTGGGTCACAAACGCGTCCGCCCGCTTGGGCAGCATCACCCGCACGTCCACCCCTGCCAACGCCGCGGTCTGGAAAGCGGCCATCACCTCCTCGGTGGGCAGGAAATAAGGCGTCTGCACATAGAAATACCTCTTTGCGTTGGCGACGGCCATCACCAGCCCCTGCTGGATGTCCCTCCACCGTCCCACCGCGTCCGATGTCACGACCTGCACCATCGCCGTCCCCTTCTCCTCCTCCATTTTCGGGAAGTACTCCGACGACGTATAAAGCGTGCGGTCCATCGCGTACCAGTCTGTCAGGAAAGCCGTCTGCAGGCCATAGACCGCTTTCCCTTCGATACGGACGTGGGTGTCGCGCCAGTTCCCCCACGAGAAACCCCGCAGGTAGCGTTCGGCAATGTTCATGCCCCCCGTATAGCCCACCCGTCCGTCGATGACCACAATCTTCCGGTGGTTGCGGTAGTTCACCTTGCTGGTGAAGCGGGGGAAACGGACCTTCAGGAACGCTTGCACCTCAATACCCTCGCACAGCAGCTGGTCGAAGAAGAGACGGTCCACCTGCCAGCAGCCCACGTCATCGTAGAGCAGCCGCACCTTGACTCCCTCGCGCACCTTGTCCACCAAGGCATCGCGGACCAGACGGCCCACGGCATCGTTCTCGAAAATGTAGAACTCCAGATGGATGTGGTGGCGCGCCTTCCGGATGTCCCGCAACAGGGCCTCCACCATCGACACCCCGTCCGTATAGACCGATACCCGGTTGCCGCCGAACGTCAAGGCACCGTTCACCCGGTGGAAAAACAGGCGCAGCCGACCGCTCTCGTCCGTATCGGGCAGGCAGACCTGGTTCTGGTATTCCTGCATCGGGCGTTTCACCAGCCGGGTGTAGCCACTCCGGCTGATAAGCCGTTCCTTGCGGGTACTGCGCCCGAAAAAAAAGTAGAAGAACAATCCCACGACCGGTACGAAGAACAGCACAAGTATCCACGCCATGGTCTTCACCGGACTCCGGTTGTCCAGGATGACCAGGACCATCGTCACCAAGACAATGGTGAAATACAGCAGGTTATAAGTAACCGAAAAGACTTGTTCCATCATACGCGTCCATAGGATTGTTCTCCGTCCGGTCCCTCAGCCTAGAACGGACGACGTCCGGGGCCACCAAAGCCAGGTCCCATGCCAGGAGCAGGACCGAAGCCAGGCCCCGACGGACGCTGTGCTCCCTTGCCGCCGAACAAGTTGAGCCGGTACACGAAGTGCACCATGCAGTAGCTGTAGATGGCGTTGTATTCCACGTCCCGCCGCATGGCCGCACTGATGGTGCGGCTGATGTTGCTCTGCTGGCGCAGGATGTCGTAGAACTGCAGGCTCAGCGTCGCAGCGTTTCCTTTCAGGAAGTTCTGAGCGATTTGCGCGTTCCATATCAGCTCGTTCGTGTTCATCGACGAGAGGTTGTAGCCCCGGCGCGACTGTTGGGTCAGATCGGTCGAGATGGTCATGTTCCACGGCAGGTTCACGTTCGTGCTTCCCCCGTACGAGAACTGGTAGGTGTCCATATTGTTCTCCGTGTTATAACTGTTGCGCGCATGGCCATAGTCGATGGAGCCGTTCAGCGAGAACTCCCACCAGTTGTTGCGGAACGTTCCACGCAGGCGTTCGCCCAGCGAGAGGTTCTTCATGGTGTTCTTGTCGTTGCCTGCGGTCACGGTCTTGCTGCTGATGTAGCTCACCTGGTTTTGGTAGTTGGCACGGGTGAACGTATTGATGGTAAACCGCTTGTCGTTCAGTGCCGTGTTGGTGCCCACCATACCGAACACGCTCCAGTTGCCGTTCATGTTCACCGGCGTGGTGGTGTATCCACCGGTCGTCTCGTTGTAGATACGGCGGTTGCTGATGCTGTTCAGCTGGTTCTGGAAGTTCAGGTGCGCCATCATGCCCCGCTGCTTCTCGGTGTTGAAAGTGTTGTAGAACATCATCAGCGAGTTAGTGAAGGTCGGCTTCAGTCCCGGATTCCCCACGCGCACGTTCAGCGGGTCCGTGTTGTCCGTGATGGGCAGCATGTCCGTCATGCTGGGCTGCGAGCTGCGTCCCCGGTAGTTGATGCGCAGCTGGCTGGTCTTCGAGAACGTATAGCGGAAGTCCATGGTCGGGGTGAAGTTAAACACGTGGCGCGTCACCAGTGTGTCCAGTGCTCCCTGCGCGTAGCTCAGCTTCGTGGTCTGCGGCTGGAAGGACAAGCCGGCGTTCATGCGCAGCTTCTTCGTCATGTAGCGCAGGGTCAGGTCCACCTGATGGTTGTAGTAATCGTATTTCGCGCTCTTGCTCAGGTCAGTGTCCAGCTCTCCATAGCCCGCCGAGGCCGCCGGTCCCCACACCGTCCATTCGTCCGGCATGTTGTACGTCCGGTTGTCCGTATCCGACCGCTTGTACTGGAAGTTATAGCCCAGCTGCAGGTAGCCTCCCTTGAAAATCGGCTCACTGTAAGCCAGTCGTGCGCTGTAACTGTAGTTCTTCGTCGGCGTGTCGATGTAACGGCGGATAATGTCCTGCACCCGCTCCTGCGTGCCGGCGTCCGCCAGGTTGGCCGTCTGCTGGAAGTAATCGGTCTGCGAGGCCGAGAACTGCTCGCTGCTGCTGTTGGTATAGTTGAACTGCCCGCGGAACGTCAGGTTACGTCCGGCCTTGCCTAAGCGGCGGTTGAACAGCATCGTTCCGCCCACGGTCATGTCATCCCCCTTGCTCAGGGCATTCCTCACCACCGAGTTTACCACGTTCGCCTCGGGCACCAAGGAGGTGATGTCCTCCGTTCCCAGTACCTCGTCGGTAGTCAGTCCGGGGTCGGTATTGAACGTATAGGAGCGCTCGAACGTAGCGTTGTCCTTGTCACCGTAGTTGAAACGCGGACGGAACATCAGGTTCGTCAGCGAGTCCGGCTTCCATTCAATGCGGAAGTCCGCCGTCACTTTCGTTGTCTTGTTGCGGTTCTGGTTCAAGGCGTTGGCGAACGAGCTCCGATCCGTCGATACGAAGGTTTCCGACGATGACTTGCTCACCACATCCTGGTCCTTGTAGTTAAAGTTCACGCTACCGCTCGCCTCCAGCTTCGGCGTTTCCGTGGCAAAGTTGAAGCCCCCCATCTTCACCGAGGTCAGTCCGTTGTTCCTGCGCCAGCGTCCGCCGCCACCGCCGCCCGGGAAACTCTCATCGTTCACGTTGTTCATCGAGCCGATGACCGTAAACTGCTTCTTGTCCTGGAAATAGTTGGCCAACAGCTTCCCGCTGTAGCGGTCCTCGGTACCGGCGGCTGCGTCCACATTCCCGAAGAAGCCCCGGTTCATGCCCTTCTTCACCGTCAGGTCCAGCACCGTCTCCTCCTCGCCGTCGTCAATGCCCGTCATCCGCGCCATGTCGCTCTGCTTGTCATACGCCCTCACCTTGTCGATGATGTTCACCGGCAGGTTCTTCATGGCAATATTCGGGTCATCGGCAAAAAACTCCTTGCCATCGACCATGATTTTCTTGATTTCCTTTCCGTTGATGGTAATCTTTCCGCTCTCGTCCACCTCCGCGCCGGGAAGCTTCTTCACCAGCTCCTCCAAGGCCGAGCCTTCGGGCACACGGTAGGCCGAGCTGTTATATACTAATGTGTCTTCCGAGGCCGTCACCTCAGCGGCTTGCGCCACAATCACCGCCTCCTTCAGCATGATGGCGTCAGAACTCAGTGCAATCTTGCCCGCATTCACGTTCGGCGTGTTGCGGGTCAGCGACACCGCCTTGAAAAACGGCTTGTAACCGATGTATGACACCTTCAGCAGGTAGCGTCCCGGCTTCGCCGCAATCGAGAAATGCCCCTTCGTGTCGGTCACATTGCCCGCCACCATCGAGCTGTCCTTCACCGACAGTACCTGCACCGTAGCCTGTATCACCGGCGAATTGTCCTCGTTATCCACTACCCATCCCGTCACAGTCGCCTTGCCGCCTGTTCCCTGTGCCATGACCGCGCACAAGGCCAGCAGCGAGAGGAACGCACTCACTAACTTTCTTTTCATCTTGATTCCTTTGTATTAGTTTAACTGCCTGTTGGATGCCCCTTCTTCCCGAAGGTTTAATCCGACGGCCCAATTTTTTCACGGATTCCTGCCGCGTCCCCTTACCGTCTTTTCCGGAACGCCTCCTCGGCCCGGCGCTTCTTCACCAGGAACTCGAAGACCAGCACGCAAAGCACCATGTAATGAAGCGCCGCCGATCCGCCCGCCTGCATGTCGCCCTCCACGATTCCCATGACCAAGGTAGCGGCATACAGCACGCCCCAGGCCACCAAGGCCTTGCCCATGGCATCCGTCCGCAGCGCTGCCGTCGCCTCATCCTCCACCTTCTGCCGGGCGAAGAACACCATAAACAACGACAGCCATATCACCAACTTCATTCCCAGCTTCACCGCCACCAGGTTCGTGTCGTCCACCTGTCCCATCATGTACAGCAGCAAGGGAGCGAACACCGACACGACCAGCAACGCATATCCCACTATCCGGCATCCTGCCGGCAAGATTCCTTTCATCATCTTTCCTTTCTTCTAAATAATCACTATTGTTACAATTCAGGGTGCAAAATTAATTAAATGATGGTCAAGAACCGCTCACTTCTCACTTTTTTTCTAATTTTGCGGCAAAAACCAGTCTATTATGAGCAAACAAGAAGTGATTATCTGCCAGCACTTCGAAGAAGACCTTCGCACGGCGCTGGCCCGACAAACGTACGACAAGCTGTTCATCCTGACCGATGAGCACACCCAGGCCCTGTGCTGGCCCCTGCTGCAAGACCAGGAATGCCTGAAAGGAGCCACCCACCTGTGCATCGGTCCGGGCGACATCCACAAGAACTTAGAGACCCTGGCCTATGTATGGCACCGGCTCAGCAACGAAGGCGCCACCCGGCGGTCACTGCTCCTCAACCTGGGCGGCGGCATGGTGACCGACCTCGGAGGATTCGCGGCGGCCACCTTCAAGCGAGGCATACCTTATATTAATGTCCCCACCACCCTGCTCTCGATGGTCGATGCAGCCGTGGGCGGCAAGACCGGCATCAACTTCAACGAGCTGAAGAACGAGATCGGTGCTTTCCACCCCGCCGCCACCGTTCTCATCGACTGCCAGTTCCTCCGCACGCTCGACCATGAGAACCTGCTTTCGGGCTATGCCGAGATGCTGAAGCACGGCCTCATCAGCGACACGGAACACTGGAGCGAGCTGGTCAACTTCGACATGCAGCACATCGACTACGACCAGCTGCAGCGCTTGGTGGGCAAGTCCGTGCAGGTGAAGGAACGCATCGTGGAACAGGACCCCTTCGAACACGGCATCCGCAAGGCCCTCAACCTGGGACATACCGTAGGACATGCCTTCGAGAGCTTTGCCCTGCAGCAGCATCCCGTGCTGCACGGCTATGCCGTCGCCTGGGGCATGGTGTGCGAGCTCTACCTCTCCGCCCTGCGGACCGGCTTCCCGAAGGACAAGCTCCACCAGACCCTGCACTTCATCCAGGAGAACTACGGGCGGCTGTCGTTCACCTGCGAGGACTACGAGACGCTGTTCAACTTCATGAAGCACGACAAGAAGAATTTCTCCGCCGGCTGTGTCAACTTCACCCTGCTGGGCGGCATCGGTGACATCCGCATCAACCAGACCGCCACGCAAGAGGAGATTTACGAGCTGCTCGACTTCTACCGGGAGACCCTCTGAGGCCCGAAAAACGAAAAAAAACGCCCTTTGATGAAAAAAAACCGGGAAAACGCTTGCAGGTTCAAAAAAAGTGCGTACCTTTGCACCCGTCAAACAAAGACAAGCACACACAGCGGGGTGTAGCTCAGCCCGGTTAGAGTACGCGTCTGGGGGGCGTGTGGTCGCTGGTTCGAATCCAGTCACCCCGACTGAGAAAAAGCATTGATAATCGCAAGATTGTCGATGCTTTTTTCTTTTATCAGGGTGGCAGATAGCATGAACATGACCTTTTATTAACCATTTACATTTGCAAGTACGCAAATAAGTACATATCTTTGCACTTATAAAAAGGAGGAAGTATGAGAACAGCCAATTACACAGATTTAAGAACCAACCTGAAAAGTTATATTGATTCAGTCATTGACGATTATGATACCGTTGTAATCAATCGTGGGAATGGCAAGGGAGTGGTAATGATTTCTTTGGATGAATACAATTCTTTAAAGGAAACCGAATATATCATGTCATCACCCGAAACCATGGAAGCCATACGCAAGGGGGAAGAAGACATTAAAAGCGGTAACTGCATTACCCAAAACGAGAGTGAAAGCATGGAGGACTTCTTAAAACGGGTGGCATGTACAGAATAACATTATCAGAACAGGCACGAAAAGAATACCTATTCTTCTCACACAGCGGAAATACAGCGATACTGAACAAAATAAAGACTCTGTTGGAAGATATGGCAGAGCATCCTTATACAGGCATCGGTAAGCCCGAACCTCTCAACTATGAATTGGCGGGGAAATGGTCAAGGCGCATCAATTCGGAGCACCGGATTGTTTATTCCGTGCATGACGATACCATAGAAGTTTATATATTCTCCATGAGATACCATTATTCAAAGAAATAACTTTTACGAGGACTGCATTTATACGCAAAAGTTTGCTTCCCAAATTTATCCAATCATCGCACGTGTCCTTTTTCTTTTAGGCAGGTTCCCAAGAATATTGGTTAATTTGCACTGGTATTTCTTGGTAACTCAACGTAATATGTGTACTTTTGCTCCTGTGAGGTATTTTTCAGGCAAAAAATAGAAACAAGATGAATGCAATTTGTGAACTGTTTGGCATCAAATACCCCATCGTACAAGGGGGAATGGTGTGGTGCAGCGGCTGGAGACTGGCAGCTGCGGTGAGTAATGCAGGCGGTCTGGGACTGCTGGGTGCAGGATCAATGCACCCGGAGACGTTGCGCGAGCACATCCGCAAGACAAAGGAGGCGACCTCGAACCCCTTTGGCGTGAATCTGCCGTTGATGTATCCACAGATGGAGGAGGTAATGCAACTTCTTGTGGAGGAAGGGGTGAAGATTGTCTTTACTTCGGCCGGCTCGCCCAAGAAGTGGACAGGGTGGCTGCACGAGCATGGCATCAAGGTGGCGCATGTGGTCTCTTCTTCCCAGTTTGCACGTAAGGCCGAGGAAGCGGGCGTGGATGCGCTGGTGGCCGAGGGCTTTGAGGCCGGCGGACACAACGGACGCGAGGAGACGACCACACTCTGCCTGGTTCCAGCCGTACGCAGGGTCACCCAACTGCCTCTGCTGGCAGCCGGCGGCATCGCTACAGGAGAGGCTATCTATGCCGTACAGGCTTTAGGTGCCGATGGCGTGCAGATTGGCTCGCTCTTTGCCCTCACGCAGGAGAGTTCGGCGCACGAGGCCTTCAAACAGCGCTGCCTGCAACTGGAGGAGGGCGACACCCGTCTGCTGCTGAAGAAACTGTCTCCCACCCGCTTGGTGAAGAACAAGTTCCGCGATGCGGTGGAGGCTGCCGAAGCAGCCGGAGCGGACGAGATGCAACTGCGCGAACTTTTGGGCAAGGGCAGGGCGAAGAAGGGAATGTTCGAGGGAGACTTGGACGCAGGTGAACTCGAAATCGGACAGGTAGCCAGCCTGCTCAAAGGTCAGCCTGTGGTTACGGTGGAAGAGGCGATGCACCGACTCTTGGAGGAGTACCTCAGGGCCGCTTCCAAGGGTCAAAGGGACAGGTTCCTCTGATTCGCAAGAATGGCATAAGGTGATGTGAGTATAAAAAGTCTTCGTACCACTTTGAAAGGTGGTACGCGTACCACCTTTCAAAGTGGTACGAAGAAAAATGAATGATGATGACATTAGAACAAACCTATCAGAAATGGCTCAGTCTGCAACCGCTTGGCGAACGACAGCTGCATAAACTCAGAATGAAGTTTAGCGTAGAGTATAACTATAACTCCAACCACATGGAGGGCAACACCCTGACATACGGGCAGACGGAGCTGTTGCTACTCTTCGGCAAAGTGAGCGGAGAAGGTGACCTGAAGGACTTTATGGATATGAAGGCCAGCGAGGTATCGTTGAAGATGATGGCTGAGGAGGCCAAGAGCATCCATACACCCTTGACGCAAAACTTCATCCGCACACTGCATCATACATTGTTGCGCGAAGACTACACCGTATATCGAACACTCCCCGGAGGTGTTCAAACAAGTTATGTGATACATGCAGGACAATATAAGACACGCCCCAACAGTGTCATAACGAGATATGGAGACCACTTTGACTATGCTTCCCCAGAAGAGACTCCCGCTCTCATGAGTGATTTGGTGGATTGGTATAACAAGGAGGAACAGAAGGGAGAACTCTCCCCTGTTGAATTGGCGGCACTCTTCCATTACCGCTATATCCGCATACATCCGTTCGAAGACGGCAACGGTCGGATAGCCCGCCTCATGGTCAATTACATCCTCGCGCGTCATGATTGGCCGATGATAGTGGTACGCAACCGCCAAAAGCAGGAGTATCTGGAAGCTCTGCATCAATCGGATATGGTAGTTGGTTTGTCTCCATCGTTAGGAGCACACGCCCCTCTGACCGACATACGGCATTTCCTTCTGTACTTCACCCAGCTCGTACAGAAAGAGATACAGTCAGACATTGATTTTGTGATGAGCCAAGGTGAGGAAGGCTGGTGGTACGATGGAGAACGGATAACATTCCGCAGCCCCAATGCCAGCAGATTACTCGCTACATTGCAGCTTCATCCAGACTTGTCAATCGCCCGTCTTACAGACATCATGGGTGTGAACAAGTCTGCCATACAAAAACTGCTGAAATCCATGACAGACAAAGGATATATTACAAGAACCGAGAAAGACGGCAAGTGGCACGTTTTAGCCATCTCTACAGAATAGGGGTCAAAGGGACAGGTTCCTCTGATTCGCAAGAATGGCATAATAAGGTGAGGTGGTAAGAAGAAAAAAATAATGATTATGACCCAACTGTAAGATAATAATGGTTATGAACAACAGAAGATATACCCCTGAAAGGATTACGGGATTGAAAGAGAACGAGATATTCGTATTTGGCAGCAATCTGGCAGGCGCACATGGTGGCGGTGCCGCACGATTGGCGTACGAGCGGTTTGGTGCTGTATGGGGAGAAGGTGTCGGACTGCATGGTCAGACATACGCCATCCCTACCATGCAGGGCGGTGTAGATACCATCAAACCCTACGTAGATGATTTTATCCGCTTTGCCAAAGCGCATCACGGACTGACGTTCCTGGTCACACGTATTGGCTGTGGGATAGCAGGATTCCGGGATGAGGAGATAGCTCCCCTCTTTACGGATGCCATGGATGTGGAGAACATCATCCTTCCCAAGGAGTTCGTGGCCAACATCAAGGGGTCAAAGGGACAGGTTCCTCTGATTCGCAAAAATGGCACAATAAGGTAATGGGAGTATAAAAAGTATTTGTACGCAAACGTATCAACCAAATATAAAAGTAATGTTTAACCAGGCCAAACCAACCTTAAAAGTAAGGCTTGAAGTAGTCCACCAAAAGCCTTAAACTACACCTCGAAAAAAGCAAGTTAGCTTCATGGGCAGCCGCAGCTATGAGATACTCCAGTACCAGGCGACTGAAACTCCAGTACCAGATAACCTACACTGAAAAGGGTACTGGATGAAAAGGGTCAAAGGGACAGGTTCCTCTGATTCGCAAGAATGGCATAATAAGGTGATGAGGATTTCGGGATTGAAAGAGAACCAGATATTCGTGTTTGGCAGCAATCTGGCAGGCACGCTTGGTGGCGGTGCCGCACGATTGGCTTACGAGTTTTGGTGCTATATGGGGAGCGCATCATCCTTCCCAAGGAGTTTGTGGCCAACATCACTACTACTGCCGCAATGCCGAGAAAAGTCGGCGGTAGATAGATTCGACAATTACAGTGGAACGTCTGACAAAAAAACACGGGATGATTTGTGATAGAAAAAAGGTTACCGCCCCCTCTATTCTTACATAAAGAAGTAAATAGACCGAATAAAATTCAATTGCAAGATGGAAGAAAACTATTGGGCAACCGAACGGAATGGGCATAAGCTGAAGGACATGTATAACCCGGAAACCAACACGCTGGACATACGTTCCAACGGCTTGTATCCTTCCAACGTATTAAGCAACTTGTGCAGCAACGGCTTCCGTTTCGACGGGAGGATATGCGGCAGCATGGAGGGCTTCCTGCAATCCCTGAAAAGAAAGGACCCCGACAAGCAGCGGCAGATATGCAGCATGAAGGGTGGCAACGCACGAAAGTTGAGCGTCGCCTCTTGGCAGACGGACCAGATTGTCTGGTGGAAGGGACAGGCGATAGACCGGCAGAGCGAGGAGTATCAGCGACTCATCCGCCGTGCCTATCAGGCGATGTTCGAGCAGAGCGAACGTTTCCGTGCCGCGCTGATGCAGACGCGTGGCATCACGCTCGTTCACACAAGCGGCGAGCCGAATCCGTACAAGACGATACTGACACCTGCTGAGTTCTGTGGCATCCTGATGGACTTGCGCGACAACTATGACCTTCGGGACAAGACCAAGGAACTGGAGGAGAAGTCTGTCAGCAAGAAGAAGCTCATTTATCTGCAGGGACTCGAGTCATCGGCAGTAAATGAAACGGTGCAGGCGCTACATGAGTTGCTGCCCGACTTCGAGGTCGTTATTGCCCCCGACATACCCGTTGACCTCATTTTTAGCCCAACTCTCCCAGGAGGTTTTGGCCATCTTGATGCTATCGCCTCTAAATAAACATGAGAAGGTCGAATGATTATGTGGAAAGTTACGGGCATGAATATGACAAAAGAGAATAAAAGAATGGTGGTGATGGGAGGAAGTTTCAATCCCCCCACACGGGCGCACTACACGTTGATGCGTACAGCCATCGATGCCCTCGATGCCTGGAAAGGTATTTTTGTGCCTGTCAGCGACGCTTATCTGAAACGCAAGATGCGACACTGCCATCCACCTGTGGTGCTGTCACCCGAAATGCGTGTCAGCATGCTTCAGTCCATGTGTACCGATAGCCGCATGACGGTCTGCGAAAGGGAGATAGGTACGGTTGAAGCCAGAACGCTGCCCACGCTGATGGAGCTGCAGGAAGAATACCACGATGCGGAGATATACTTTCTTTTGGGATCGGACAAACTGGACCTGCTGTCACATCTTACCCACAAGAGGGGATTCCTGGATTTGTTCAAGGTTGCCCTCTATGCCAGAGACAAAGCAGGGATAACAGATACGCTGAAGGAGGATGGCGTGCTTTCCCGATACCTGCACCGCATCGTGCTGTTGCCCCAACCGGAAGGAACGGATACTATCAGCTCTTCCCGGGTAAGAGAACGGATGTTGGCAGGAGAGCCTTGTGGGGATATGCTTTGTCCCAGTGTGTGGGAGTTGTTCAAAGAGGTTAGTCCTGCCGACTTCCCCGATACGATAGATAGATTTACAGGGGAGAATGACTTCCTGAGCAATCGCTTCGCCTGTCGGTTTGTCTGGCAAGGCCTGAGATACGTTAATGCAGAGGCTGCCTTCCAATCGTCAAAGTGTAGGAATGAGTGGGAACGCAAGGTTTTCTGTAATTGCTCCGCTGACAAAGCCATTTTGAAAGGACGAGAAGTTGTTCCACCTGCAGGTTGGGAGAACGAACGCCTCAACATCATGGAGTCCATCCTCGCAGCCAAGTTTGAATAGAACCCGACACTGATGAAGCGTTTGGTTGAAACAGGGAACAAATTACTCATCAATGGGAACAACAGGAAAGAAACGTACTGGGGTGTTGACCTCTATACCTGAGAGGGAGAAAGTGACTTAATTTTGCATTCATAACAGATTGTTTAATTATTGTTTCGTATGTTGTT
>JAQXRG010000094.1 GCA_029218405.1 Bacteroidales bacterium | reverse complement strand
TAAAACATTGGAACGAGCAAGCGGAAGCCTTGTCTTTTTCCTGCGGCGAAATCCCTGCCGGGAAACGGGATGAACAAACGATAAACAGTAACAATAACTAAAAAATGAAAACATGAAGAAAATTAGTATGATAGCCGCCTTCACTTTGGTGGCAGGTTATGCAGTGTATCAGTCGCAGCAGAAGGAACAGTTGTCTGACATTGTTTTGGCGAACGCGGAAGCGTTGGCAGGTGGAGAAGTCATTGTCGGTCCTTGGTATTGTGTTGGAGAAATCGGATTATGTTTTGCTGATGAACAGGGTGTAATCTGGGGAGATAAAAAAACAATATAAAAATTGTTAGCTGATTGTCATTTCAGTATCATGTATGTTCGTATGGTCTGAAATGACAATCTATTTATTATTAAGCCGATATGAAATGTATTATCAATAGTGTCGTTTGTCTGTCGCTGTTGCTGCTTTACGCTTGCGGCTCCTCACACACCGAGGAACCTTCGGTGACGATGCGGCAGCTGCAGCATGAGCGCATCGAACTGCCTGACATGCTGCTGGCCTCTCCCGGAGGTATCCAGCAGATAGGGGATGAGCTGTTCATCATCGATTTCCGTTCCGACTCGCTGTTCCATCGTGTCCATGTTCCTCGTCGTGAATATCTGGGCCAATACGGCCAGCGCGGACAGGGGCCCGAAGACTTTATCCATCCGGTCAGCCTGAACTCTTATGGCCGGAACGCCTTGTGCTGCTACGACCAGGGGACCCGGCGATTGAAGGTGATCGAGCGTGACAGTCTGACCCATCGTTTGCACAACTCCACCCTGCTGACCTGTAATGGTCCTTGGAACTTTGACGTGATTCCTTTTGGTGAGGGCCGTTTCGTCGTCCAGGGCTGCATTCAGGACTCTTTGTTTGCTGTCATTGACGGCGATGGTGAACCTGTCTGCCTTGCGGGTGAGTATCCCTACAGGGATGTCACGGAGCGTTCGTTGAATCCTCATTTCCGTGCGATGGCCTACCAAGGTCCTTTCCGCATCACTCCGTCGGGGAAGATGGCATTCGCTACCGCTAATTCTAAGATAATGTATATCTATCGTCTGGAGCAGGACCGTCTGCAGCCGGTCAACATACAGGCCGAATGGTATTCGGACTATATGCCGGAGTCGAATAAAGGAGGTGGTTTTTCTGTCGTCTTCAAGTCGTCTGTGGTGGCGTACCGTGACCTTTCTTTGAGCGATAGCCGCATCTATGCGTTGTATTCAGGCCGTCTGTATAGAGAGAAAGGATGGTATTGTCAATATATCCACGCCTACGACTGGGAGGGCAATCTGAAAGAGCAGTACCAGCTGGATGTCCCGATTATCTTCTTTTGTGTGGACGAGTCGGCCCGTCGCATTTATGGTATTGCTTCCCAGCCGAATCCTGAACTGGTACAGTTTGAGTTTTAGTCCGATGAAAACACTCACACTCGGTCAAGACATCAGACAGGCCGATGTCTTTTTCCTGTCGGGAAACGGGATGAACAAAAGAAATCAGTAACAATAATAAAAAAATGAGAATATGAAGAAAAACATTATGATAGCCGCCTTTGCATGGGTGGCAGGTTATTCAGTGTATCAGTCCCAGCAGAAGGAACAGTTGTCGGACATCGCTTTGGCGAATATTGAAGCGTTGGCAGATAATGAGTTGCCAAATGTAGATGTAGTTTGTAGCAGGAATCCTGGACGTTGTTGGGCAAGAATAGGCTATTTGTGTATGAAAGGGGAATATACAGGTCCAGCTTGTGTACGTACCTCGGATACATCAAATTATTGTGATATTTGTGGCTGATAAACTGTGATATAGAGGCAAGCCGGATTGTCACCATGGTACTATTTTGTGCAGTAAATGGTTCGATATAGTGGTGTGGTGGAGATTGACTTGCCTTATAGTTAGACGATTCTGTATGAAAAATGTCCTAATTTTGTGTTTGCTGTTGCTGTCGTCCTGTATTTCTCAGCCGTCAGGACGGGATGTGTTTCGGGATGTAGAAGTGATATCCATCCACAATGCCGTCAGGGATGATGTCTCTTTTCTCGACAGTATAGAGATAATACCTTTGGACAATGGAGACAATGCCTTGCTGAAAGAATTCAGCCGCTTCCGTTATTTGAAAGCTCAAAAGATGTTTCTGGTGATTGACAGCCGGCAGTATGTCTTCTTGTTCGATGAATCAGGCAATTATATCAGCAGTTCCGATTCGTGTAGAGGGGAAGGACCCCATGATTACCTGATGGCGGCAGATGCTGTTTATAATCCCTATGCAGATGTGATTGAAATTTATAGTCCGGTAGGGAAGGGGATCGTTCATCGTTATGACCTGTCTTTCCGTTGGTTGGAAAACAGGAAATTGCCCTATGCGGATCCATATATCGGAGCGAGAATGGACATTCTGGACAAGGATGTATATGCCTTCGAACCTGTCCGTAACGATGAAGAGCATCTGGCGATACGGACGGTTGATTTCACGGACAGTCGGTCACCTCGGACTGAGGATGTTCCTCTTGTTCAGGAAGGATATGTGTCCACGCTGACCATGATGCAGAAGTCCTTTTTCCGTGGAGACACTGCCTTGTATTTTACTCCCTATTACCTCGACTATCATTTCTATGAGTATGACCTGCTGAAGCGTCGCTGTAGGCCGATCTATGAACTGGACCTGGGCGAAGCCATTACGAAGTCAGAATTGGACGAACGACTGTCCGACCGGAAAGGCTCGAAGGAACTGTTGTGGGAAAAGTGTGAGTATCTGCTGTCCTCCAAGTATCTGCTGCCGATTATTCGGCTGATGGATGACTCTTTTGTCTATGCTTGCTGTATCCGGGAACGGGAAACCTACCATTTGCTTCATAACAGAAAGACGAAAAAGACCTATTTCCTGTCGCCCGACGCTCCCTTGCGTATGCACAGGTGCTATGACTTGCAGGATAATGTGTTGGCAACCATATTGTTTCCTTACGAATTGGATAAATACATCAGTGAGACCAGTAAGCAATATATGTCCGAGGAAACATTGGAAAAGCTCAGTGAAGCGAAAGAGGAAGACAATCCGATAATTATCAAATACTATTTGGCAGAATGAGACAGGTTTTTACTTGTATAGTATTACTTATGTGTGTATCGTGCACATATGAGAAAAGGAGGATAGTGACAGACATTGTCACTGAGTGGAAGGGAAAGGAAATTGTATTCCCTAAGCAGTGGACACCGATTAACTATGTAGATGGTTCTCTGATGAAATTTGATTTCGGGTATTATGAATATAGTACTAGAATATACGATTTATACAAGAAGATTGTTTTGTCGGAGTCAGGTTTTGATGAAGAGGAAAATTGAAATTTACTTAAATTGATTCATTTAACAATTCTGGTAAAGAAAAGGAGGTGAAACAGGTACAAAATAACGTAAAACATTGGAACGAGCAAGCGGAAGTCTTGTCTTTTTCCTGCGGCGGAATCCCTGCCGGGAAACGGGATGAACACTATATTAGCGTTAAATCATAAAACAAGCAGAAAGATGTATAAAAAATTCGTTCGTTTCAGTATGTTGGCGGTGGCTGTGCTGCTGTTGTCCTGCCAGAGCCGCCAGAGCGGACCAGGTGTTCCGGTCTTTTCCTTGCAGCATGAACTCCTGCTGGGCGATGACTACCTGATAGGAAGGTCGAAGGGTATGGCCCTGCTGGACGATTCTGTTCCCTGCATCATCACCAAGGTGTCCGACGGTGCTTTCCAGTGGCTGGATTATCCCCATAGCCGTGTCGTTCCGTTCGGTCGTCTGGGCCAAGGTCCCAATGAATGCCTCTTTCCGTCCTCCTTGCATCCCGAGGGCGCGTCCGTGGGTTTCTGGGATGTCAACAGACGCAGGTATGCCGCCTATGATGCGGGGTCACTGGACGAAAGCGCAAAGCTGGCGCCCCGTTTCACGGTGACCGACTCCCTGTTCCATTTCGAGGTGTACCCCTTGTCCGACCGTACCTACATTGCAGCCGGGCTGTACGAGGACTTCCGTTTAGCCCGGCTGGACGCTTCCGGACGCTTTCTGGAAGGCATTGACGAATGCCCTTACCGCGATGCGGAGGAACGGGCGGTGTCGGGCCTCATCCGTTCGGACATCTATCAGGGACGGCTGGCGGTCAGCCCGTCGGGCGACAGGGTGGTCCATGCGTCGCTGAGGGCGGATGTCCTGGCCTTCTACCGCTTGTCCCGCGAAGGGTCCGTACGCCGTACGGCTCAGTGCATCGGTTCCTATCCCTCGTATTCCTATAATAACGTGGCCATGCCGAAAAACGCTCCCGTTCACTATCTGGATGTCAGTGCCGACGACCGGCGTGTCTATGTTCTGTATTCGGGCCGGAACTACGAAGCCGACAAGGAGAAGGCATTCGCCGGAGATGGCGTCCACGTGTACGACTGGGAAGGGAAGCTGCTGTACCGGCTCCGGCTGGATGTGGACATCGAGTCGTTGTGTGTGACCTTCCGCGGCGACCGGCTGTATGCCATTGCCCTGCTGCCCAATCCGGTGCTGGTGACGTTCCTGCTGCCGGAAGTCCCCGACGGACGGTAGTGTCCCGGAAAAGAAAAGAATATATAACATAATACAATGAACATGAGCAGTAAAAGGTATGATAGAAGGGCAGTGCTTGCCCTGGTGTGTTGGTCTCTCCTGGGAGCATCCTGCACCGACAGTTCCCGGCTTCGCTATACGTTGGAGCAGGCGGGAGAGAACCGTGCGGAACTGGAGAAGGTGCTGGAACATTACCGCGACAGCGGACAGAAGTACGAGGCTGCCCGGTTCCTGATAGAACAGATGGCGGGACATGGAGGCTACCGGGAGGAAGGAATCCGGAGCTATGCAGGACTGTATGATGCGTATGAGGCCATCAACCAGGAATGTGGCCACCGGCAGACGGAGGAATGGGGAAGACGCATTGACTCCTTGTATGAACATGGCGCTCACCGGTATGGGACGCCTGACTTCCGGTGGGATGCGAAGGAGCTGTCAGCTGCCTATCTCATCAGGGAGATAGACCGGTCTTTCGAGGCGTGGAGGCAGAATGTCTGGTCGAGGGACTGTCCGTGGGAGGTCTTCTGCGAGTATGTGCTTCCCTACCGTAGGCAGAACGGCTTAGTGGCGGACGGAGCCAGGGACACGTTCTTTCTCCGGCACGCCGGCAGGTGGTATGCAGGAGGGGGAAGGTCGTGGATGGAAGAGACGGACTCCTTGCTGTACGAGTACCGTCACCTGACGCACAACCAGTTCCACGGGGCGGGAATGCCGATATGGGATGTCGCTACGTTCGAGCGGCTCCGGCACGGATTGTGCCAGCACCGGTGCTGGTTCAATGTACAGCTGATCTCCTCGTTGGGGATGCCGGTGGCAGTAGATTTTGTACCGGCATGGGGCAACCGCAACAGTTCGCATACGTGGAACGTGCTGATGGTGGGAGGAGACAGCCAGGCTTTCGAATCGTTCTGGGACGAGGACCGCTGGAAGTACAAGCGTATCTACAACAACCGGTCGGTGGACCGGCTGTGGGGCAAGTTCCGTCTGCCGAAGGTCTTCCGCTATACGTACAGCCGACATCCGGAAGGACCGGTAACCGACAAGGAGGTCTGTCCGGAAGACATCCCTGCCCTTTTCCGCAATGTGTGGAAAAAGGACGTGTCGTCGGAATATTTTGAGGGACAGGATGTTACGGTCCGTCTGTCGGGACAGGTGCTGGAGGGGGCTCGCTATGCGTACTTGGCGGTCTTCGGACACCAGCAGTGGCACCCCGTACAGTGGGGACGGATCGACCGGGACGGTACTGTCACCTTCCGGGGCATGGGACGGGATATAGTCTATCTGCCGGTGTGCTGCAGCGGTGGCAGGACGGTGCCCGTGGCTGCTCCCTTCCAGCTGTTGCCCGACGGGAGTGTCCGTACATTGGAAGTGGACGGGCAGAGGGGGCAGGTGAGCCTGCGCATTGTCTGTGGGGCTCCTGCCAGCGATGACAACCGGCAGAATTTCGCTGCCGGGCAAGGCTTGGCGTGGTATGCCCTCCGCAACGGGCGTGTGGCAGAGGAGTTGTGCCGGCAGGACTGTCCGTTGGAGCTGGGCTATTCGGAACTGCCGGTACATACGGCATCTCCCTGCCGGTATGTCCGTATGTATCTGCCGGGGGATACGTTGGCGTTGGGCGATGTGGAGTTCCGCACAGCCGGGCAGCGTATAGATGGGGTCAGGGCATTGACTGACCTCCGTCCCTTCCGTGCGGAGGAGTGTGTCTCCTGGTTGGCGGACGGAGAGGCTGCGACTGCCGTCCGGGGGAAGGTCAGCCGGCGGTATGTGGATTTTGATCTCGGAAGGGACTGCCGGATAGAGATAGTCCGGCTGTACCCGTACTTAGAGAGTGAGGTGACGGAAGGTCGCTTCGAGTTGCTGTATTGGGAGGACGGTTGGAAGTCGGCAGGATGTCTGCCGGCATCGCCGTGCGGTTATCTGACGTTCAAGGGGGTTCCGACCCATGCGTTGTTGATGCTGAAGAACCGTAGCAAAGGATGGGAAGGCCGTTCTTCGGAACGAATATTTATCTGTAGGAATCATGAAGTGGATTGGGAATAAACGGATGAAGTGGATAGGAAACCAGGTGCGCAAGTGTCTGGACTTCCTGCTGAATGTGGTAGCGGCAGGGGGCCTGCTGCTGACGGCATGGGTCGTGTTCGTGGTGACGACGTTCGCCACGTTCAGCATCCCTTCGAGCTCTATGGAGCCGGCACTGCAGCCGGGCGACCGCATAGTGGTGAACAAATGGGTGATGGGGGCGCGGATCTTCGACATCGGAGCGGCGGCAGCCGGCGAGCGTGTGCGTGTCCGCCGGCTGCCGGGCTTCGGCGGACTGAAGCGGAACGACGTGGTGGTGTTTAACTTCCCGTATAGGGAACGGTGGGACAGCATCGGGCTGAACCTACGTCGGTACTATGTGAAGCGGTGTGTGGGGCTGCCGGGTGATACGGTGGAAATCCGCCGTGCGCACTACCGGGTAAGGGGCGTGGAGCAGCCGTTGGGCCATGTGGCTTCGCAGGATTTCTTGGAGGGGATGTTCCGGAACCGCTGGGGAGTGCCGTCGGGACTGTGTGTGGAGGCTTTCCCGATGGACAGCCTGACGGGATGGACCATCCGCGAGTTCGGACCGTTGGCGGTGCCGCGGGCCGGGCAGACGGTGCGGATGGATGCCGGGCAGCTGCGGCTGTACCGGCAGCTGATAGAGTGGGAGACCGAACGGCGGCTGACGGTGGCAGACGGCAGGGTGCTGCTGGGTGACAGTGTGGTCGAGGAATATACGTTCGGCAAGGATTACTGTTTCGTGGCGGGCGACCGGACGGAGAACTCGCAGGATTCGCGCTACTGGGGGCTGTTGCCGGTGGAGTTCATCGTGGGGAAGGCCACACGAATCCTGTGGGCGCACGACCCGCTGACGGGCAAGATGAGATGGAGGAGGCTATGGAAACGAATCGACTGAGAAGGAAGGCCTGTACCTGGGTGGCCTGGGTGCTGGCGGCGGCAGGAGTGCTGGAAGCGGGGATGGGACTGTGCCAGGTGGCCGGACTGTGTGCCTCGCGTCATGCGCTGTACCTGCTGACTGGCTCGTTCTACAATCCCGGCCCTTATTCCGGGTTCCTGGCGGTCTGCCTGCCGGTGTGCCTGAGGCTGTGGATGGAAAGAAGGGGGCAAGGGGGTGTGGCGGAGAACGTGCGCCTCGGAGCGATGTTGCTGGTGGCCAGTGTGCTGCCGGCAGGCATGAGCCGAGCGGCGTGGGTGGCTGCGGCGGCTGGCTGTGCCTGTGTGGCGGTGTCCTACGGGCGGCACCGATGGCTGGAGGGCTGGCGGCGCCACCGGCGGCTGTGGGCCTTGGCGGCGGTCGCCCTGACGGTATCGGTGGGAGCGGCAGGCACCTGGGCCTATCACTATAAGAAGGATTCTGCCGACGGGCGGCTGCTGATGTGGAAGGTGGCTGCCCGGGCCGTGGCAGAGCGTCCGCTGACGGGAGTGGGCTGGGACGGGGTCGCCGGTGCCTATGGCGAGGCACAGGAAGCGTATTTCCGTTCGGGACGGGCTTCGGAACAGGAGAAACGGGTGGCTGGATCGCCCGAATACGTGTTCAACGAGTACCTGCAGGCGGCCATGGCATGGGGGATACCGGTGGCGGTGCTGCTGGTGGGAGTGGCCGGCTGTGCCCTGTGGGGATGTATGCGGCGAGGGGACTACGGACTGGGCGGTGCACTGGTGGCACTGGCGGTCTTTTCGTTCGCTTCCTATCCGTTCCAGTTCCCGGAGTTTGTGGGGGCGTTGGCGCTGCTGGTGGCAGCCGGTCTGCCGGTGGCGGCCGGTGGAGCCGTGCTGGCGGTGGGGATGGCGGTCTGTTCCTGCCAGCTGCAGCGGAAGGCGCAGGCGGCGGAATGGGAGCGGAGCCGGTCCTCTTACTGGATGGGACGTTACGAGGAGGCGGTGGAGAAGGCGGAGCGGCACTATGCCGACTGGCGCTGGAACGCCCGCTTTGTCTTCGAGTACGGTCATGCCTTGCACCGCCTGCGCCGGTGGGACGCGTCGAACCGGGTGCTGGAGCAGGCATTACGGGTGAGCGGTGACCCGATGGTGCTGAACATCATCGGCAAGAATTGCCAGGAGGCGGGTCGTCCCGAGGAAGCGGAACGCTGGCTGCTGCGGGCTGCCTGCCGTCTGCCGGGGCGCATCTATCCTTACTATCTGTTGGCGCGGCTCTATGCCTCGCGTCCCGATGTCTTCCCGCGCGAGCGGCTGGAATGGGCGGTCGGCAGGGTCGTGGAGGAGGAACCGAAGGTGGAGTCATCGGCGGTGCGGGAGATGCGCAGCCGTGCGAGGAAGCTGTTGGGAAAAATGAAGAATGAGGAATGAAGAATGATGAATGAACAGAAATAATAACTTAAAAAAAATAAACGAAAGTATGAAAAGAAAGTGTTTATGGGGACTGATGGTCCTGTTGTTGGGAGGGCTCGCTTCGTGTGGGCAGAAGGAGAGAGTGAATCAGGAAATGCCTTTGAGTGAAACGATTCTTGCCGAGGCGGAGCGTAGCGGGACGGTGCTGCAGGGGGAGGTGATACCGATTGACACGGTACTGTTCAGGTATGCTTACCGCATCCGGGTGCAGGGAGAGACGGCTGTGGTGATGGACCTGCACAACAAGGAGTATTTCTTCCACGTGTTCACCTATCCGGCGTTCCGCTATGTGGCGTCGTTTGGTCGGCGGGGCGAAGGTCCCGACGAGATGCAGCAGGCGGCGGGCGGCGGCTTTACGGGAGCGTCTTCGTTCTGTGCGTTCGACGATGCTAAAGGGCGTTTCTGTAGCTTTTCGGACGTTACTGTGCACGGGGCACCGGTGCAGCTGCCGATGGTGCCGATGGATAAAGGGCTGACGGGTACGCACTCTTGCTGTGTGTGGGACGATTCGACGATGTTAGTGTCCGATGCCACGGGCGAGCGTCGCTGCTGCTGGGCGAGCCTGTCATCGGGAAAACTGCTCCGCAAGTCGGAAGCCAAGCTACCTGTAGACGACGAAAAGTTGCAGGAGGGGATGGCACCGATGACGGCGCAGGGATGGAACACTTATTTTGCCGGGAGTCCTGACCGCCGCTACTTGGCTGCCGTGGCGCAGTTCGGCGATTGTACCGACCTTTACGACCTCCGTTCGGGAAAGGAAATCCGGTTACGGGGAGCGGACGGTGAGCCGGTGTATGCCTCGCAGAACGGCTACAGCTATCCCACCGGGAGGATGGGGCACTTCGATGTGCAGATGACCGACCGCTACCTCTACACTCTCTACGACGGGCGGGAGTTCAAGGAAATCATGCGCTCTCCGGACACCTACCAGCAGGGGGGACGCATCGTCCGCCGGTTCTCGATGGATGGCGAGTTGCTCGCCACGTGGGTGCTGGACCGTCCGATAGCGGGCCTCTACGTGGATGAGGCAACCGGCATCCTGTACGGTACGGACGTGAATGCCGACCAACAGTTGGTGAAGTGGAAGCTGAAATGAGGAACGGATGGTGTGGATATTTTCTTCACTCATAGAAGTACCATAAATTATCATGAAGTATTCAGTTATTGGGGGAGTGTGTCTCCTGCTGTCCTCGTGCAGCTTTCGGCAACGGATGGAACCGGTTGATTCTGCAATTGCCACATTGGCAGTACCTGCTAATGAAGTGAAGGGCGATATTCCTTTCGATTCTCTGTTCCGGCTGAAAGAAATAATACCCTTGCAGACGACTGACGAGTCATTGGTACAGCGGATAGACAAATTGTCTTTTTATAACGGTAGGATCTATTTGCTGGATGCTCGTAAGAAACAGGTGGTCGTTTTCGACGGACAGGGACGATTTGAACGGGTGGTGAACCATTTTGGGCAGGGGCCGGGCGAGTACCAGTCATTGGTGGATATGCAGCTGAAGAATGATACGCTTTACTTGTTGGACCGCTATGGGGCCAAGCTGTTGCTGTATAGTCTGGATGGTGTCTTCCTTTCTGAATCGAAGATTCAAAAAGCAGAAGGTATTGTCGTGACAGACGAGGGATATGCCCTCAATCTGGGGTTGGGGAGCGCTGACGGAAGTGATGTTCCTTGTTGTAGCTACTCTTTTCTTTCCCCGGATGGTCGGGAAGTTTTTCGTGACATTCGTTATAATGAGCACTTACGTGGCATTTCTTTGTCATTGAGCGAAGGGCATTCTACTTTCTATCAGACTCCAGGCAATACAATGGGTGTGTTTCCATATCAGGACACTCTTTATTCGGTGGGTACTCATGGGCGGCTCCAGCCCTACCGGGTCATTCATATCGGGAATCTTCGGATAGGGCTGGATGATGCTGAAGGTGAGGTAAAGCGACTGCGGGATGAAGGGGTTTCACCCTTTGTGTTCGCGTATTATGAATGGGGTGGTTACAGTTTCTTTTCTTATTATTACGGTGACCAAAACAGAAAGTATGTGTTGGCGAATGATGAGGGGGAGATACTGCTGAATGCTTCTTTGGGCTTGGACGGCCATTGTCTTCCTGTCCGTGTAATCTCTTTTGATGCACAACCTTCAGATGAAAGAATGCTGAGTTTGGTCTATCCGTCGGAGGTGTTGGCACTCAGCCGACGGCATCCAGAGAGTGATGTATTGGCTGAATGGGCACGGAAGTGTGAGGAGGAGGACAATCCGTTGTTGGTGTTCTATCAGTTTTCTCCTCCTCTCAGCAATGAAAAAAACTAATATTCTGAAATGTTCTTTTATGTGAAAGAAGTGATAGTAAGATAGTGATAAATAGAATAATATGCAGAAATATGACCGTTAAAATATAAAAAAACAAGTGCTCTTGTCAGCTGATGTCAGCTGGCTCAGGAAAAGTTCAGGAAAATCTCAGCTTTTTCTCAGGTAGTAATTTTGGAGGCGATTGTTTTTTTCTCTATGTTTGTCGGTACAATGAAAAACAGAAGAGTATGAGGAATCGAAAGAAGATGTATATGGTAGGGCTGCTGGCGGTGGGACTGTTGGCGGCCTGCTCGGAAACAAAGACCGAGAGTGGGGAGAAGGAAGGAGTGGAAACGGTCCTGCCTTCGAAACCCAATGAGGTGACAGTGGAAAAACTGGCACTGAAGGAGTTCGATCACGAGTTGGTGAGCAACGGCAGGCTGAAGGCCTGTGAGTATGCCGACCTCTACTTCCGCTCGGCGGAGGTGGTGGCGCAGGTGTGGGTGAAGAACGGGCAGCGGGTGCGGCGCGGCGAGAAGCTGGCCGAGCTGGAACTGTCGCGCTTGGACAACGCCTTGGCACAGCGGAAGAATGCCTTGGCACAGTCTGAGCTGGACATGAAGGACGTTCTGATAGGACAGGGCTACGCGCCCGACCAGCTGCAGAAGGTACCCGAAGAGGTGATGAGGCTGGCCCGGCTGAAGAGCGGGTACGAGGGCGCTGAGGCGCAGCTGGAGGCCGCTCTCCAGGATGTGCGCGAAGCTACGCTCACGGCACCTTTTGACGGCATCGTGGCGAACCTCTTCGACAAGGCGCACAGCATGGCGAAGACCGGGGAGCCGTTCTGCAGGATTATCAGTACGGCGGGGATGGAGGTGGACTTCACAGTGCTGGAGAGTGAGCTCCCATTAATTAAGGTAGGCGACCGCGTGGAGGTGTCACCCTATGCGGCGGCCACCGGCACGCGACGGGGCAGCATCAGCGAAATCAATCCGCTGGTGGACGAGAACGGAATGGTGCGCGTCAAGGCCCGGGTGGAGGGGAGCGACCGCCTCTACGACGGCATGAACGTGCGGGTGAGCGTCAAGCGCTCCATGGGACGGCAGATGGTGGTACCCAAGACGGCGGTGGTGCTGCGCTCGGGCAAGCAGGTGCTGTTCACCCTGAAGGACGGAAAGGCGATGTGGAACTATGTGCATACCGGACTGGAGAACCTGAACGAATACACGTTGGTGGACTGGGAGGCCGACGGACTGCAGGAGGGCATGACGGTCATCGTGTCGGGCAATGTGAACCTGGCGCATGAGGCGCCGGTGGAAGTGGTGGAGCGGTGAGCCTATGGTAAAGTTCTTGTTACAGCGGCCCATTGCCGTACTGATGGCGTTCACCGCCTGTTTCATCATCGGCTTGGTGACGTATTTCACGCTGCCGGTGTCGTTGCTGCCCGACATCGCCATCCCGCAGATTACGGTGCAGGTGACGGGCGAGAGTGTCTCGGCCCGGGAACTGGAGAACACGGTGGTGGCACCCGTGCGCCGGCAGCTGCTGCAGGTGGCCGGACTGCGGGAAATCAAAAGTGAGACACGCGACGGGGCGGGGGTCATCCGCCTGTCGTTCGACTTCGGAGTGAACACTGACCTGGCCTTCATCGAGGTGAACGAGAAGATTGACGCGTCGATGAACAGCCTGCCCAAGGAGACGGTGCGCCCCAAGGCCATCAAGGCCAGCGCGACGGACATTCCGGTGCTCTACCTGAACATGACGCTGCGGGGCGAGGTGCCTTATACGGCGGCGGACGAGCAGCGCTTCCTCCACCTCTGCGAATTGGCGGAGAACGTGGTGAAGCGCCGCATCGAGCAGCTGCCGGAGGTGGCGATGGCCGACATGACCGGCGTGCCGGGACGGATGCTCCAGATTGTGCCCGACGAGAAGAAGATGGCGGCGGCGGGACTTACCATCGCCGACTTGGAGACCGCCCTGCAGGAGAACAACGTGGAGCCGGGCAGCATGCTGGTGAGGGATGGCTATTATGAATACAACATCCGCATCGCCACCCTGCTGCGTACGCCGGAGGACGTGGAGAACATCTACCTCCGCCAGGAGGACCGACTGCTACAGCTCAAGGACGTGTGCCGGGTGGCGGTGGTGACGCAGAAGGAACAGGGAGAGTCGGTGTCGCAGGGCAAGCGGGCGGTGACCCTGGCCATCATCAAACAGGGCGAGGAGAACATGGACCGCATGAAGGCCCAGCTCAAGGAGACGACCGACTACTTCGCCGCGCTCTATCCCGACATCGAGTTCCGGGTGTGCCGCAACCAGACGGAGCTGCTCGACTATACCATCTCGAACCTCCAGCAGAACCTGTCGCTGGGGTTCCTGCTCATCTTTGTGGTGGCCGTCCTGTTTCTGGGCGACGTGCGCTCGCCCTTGGTCATCGGCATCAGTATGGTGACGTCCATCGTCATCACCTTTTTCCTGTTCTATCTCTGTCACGTGTCGCTCAATGTGATTTCGCTGTCGGGGCTCATCCTGGCGGTGGGCATGATGATTGACAGCTCGATTATCGTGACGGAGAACATCTCGCAGTACCGTGAGCGGGGAGAATCGCTGCCGGCGGCCTGCGCCAAGGGCACCACGGAGATGATTACGCCCATGCTCAGCTCGTCGCTCACTACCATCGCGGTGTTCGTGCCGTTAGTGTTCATTAGTGGCATCGCGGGGGCCATCTTCATGGACCAGGCTTTCTCCATCACCGCCGGACTGATGGTGTCCTACGTGACCGGTATCCTGCTGCTGCCCGTCCTGTACCTGTTGTGCTACCGCACGGAACCGGGCGGAAAGGGCGTGTGGGGACGGCGGTTCGACCGCCTGAAGGAGAACCGCTGGCTGGAGCGTTTCTATGACAGGGGCATTGAGTGGGTGTTCACCCACCGGACGCTGTGTCTGGTCCTGACGTTCGCCACACTGCCGCTGTGTGTCTTCTTTTTCTTTTTCCTCAAGAAGGAGCGGATGCCGGAGATTGACCAGAACGAGCTGGTGATGCGGGTGGAGTGGAACGAGAACATCCACGTGGACGAGAACCGCCGGCGGGTGGACGTGCTGACCCGGGCGGTGGACAGTCTGACGGTGGAGCATACGGCCTACGTGGGGCTGCAGGACTACCTCCTCAACGGGGGGTCGGAGCTGTCGGCCACGGAGGCGGAACTGTATTTCAAGACCCGCCGTCCCGAGGAGATACAGCCGCTGGAGGAGCGGCTGCTCCAGGCGGTGAGAAGGGACTTTCCGCAGGCGGTGGTGGCTTTCGCGCCGCCGGAGAACATCTTCGAGAAGCTGTTTGTGACCGGCGAGGCGGACGTGGTGGCCGAGCTCCATGCGGCCGACCGACAGCAGGCACCCGACGCGGCCGACCTGCAGCAGTTGGAGCAGCGCATCGTGCGGCAGGCGGGAGTGAGGGCGGAAGGCATCGCGTTCCGCAACCAGCTCAACCTGGTGGTGGACCGGGAGAAGCTGCTGCTCTACCGGGTGGCCTATACCGAACTGACCCGGGTGCTGCGGACGGCGTTCAAGGAGAACCAGGTCTCGACCTTGCGCTCGTACCAGCAGTACCTGCCCGTGGGCATCGCAGGCGAGGAGCGGACGGTGAACCGGGTGCTGGCATCGACCTTGGTGGAGACCTCGCCACTGCCCGGCAGCCCGACGAAGGAAGTGAACTATGTGCCGCTGTCGGAACTGGTGAGGGTGGTGCCGGCGGAGGACCTGAAGAGCATCACCGCCGGCAAGAACGGCGAGTACATCCCGATGTGCTTTTTCGAGGTGGACGACGCGCCGCGGCTGGTACGCGACGTACGCGAGGCTGTGCGCCAGTCGGAAGGCTGGGAGGTGGACTTCTCGGGCAGCCATTTCTCGAACGAGCGGCTGATGGGCGAGCTGGCAGTCATCCTCCTGGTGTCGGTCCTGCTGATGTACTTCATCCTCTGCGCCCAGTTCGAGAGCTTCCTCCAGCCGTTGATTGTGCTGGTGGAGATTCCCATCGACACGGCCTTCGCCCTGCTGGCACTGTGGCTGTGCGGACATACGCTCAACCTGATGTCGGCCATCGGCATCATCGTGACCTGCGGTATCGTGGTGAACGACTCCATCCTGAAGCTCGACTCCATCAACGAGCTCCGCAAGGTGGGCATGCCCTTGGAGGAGGCCATCCATACGGCGGGACGGCGCAGGCTGAGGGCCATCATCATGACCTCGCTGACCACCATCTTCGCCATGGTGCCCCTGCTGTTCACGTCCGACATGGGCTCCGAGCTGCAGCGGCCCTTGGCCATCGCCATGATTGGGTCGATGCTGCTGGGCACGTTGGTCAGCCTGTTCATCATCCCACTGGTGTATTTCCTGTTGTTTAGAACGAAGAAGACAAAATGACTATGAAGAGATACCTGATTATCAGTTGGCTGCTGGCCTTCCTCCTGCCGGGGGGCGGCCTTGCGCAGCAGACGGTGCGCCTCGACCTGCAGCGCACCATCGAGTTGGCGGGCGACAGTTCGCTGTCGGCGTTCCGCTACCAGAACATGTACCTGTCGGGCTACTGGGAGTACCGTTCCTACAAGGCGAACCGGCTGCCCAGCCTGACGCTGAACCTCACGCCGGCGCAGTATTACCGCTACATCACCCAGCGGTACGACTCCGGCTCCGACATGGACGTCTATCGCGAGCAGCAGATGTTCAGCGCGAGTGGCGGACTGAGCGTGCAGCAGAACCTTGACCTGACGGGCGGTACGTTCTATATCAATTCGGACTTGGAATACATGCGCAACTTCGGGTTCACCAAGTCCACGCAGTATTCCACGGTGCCGTTCCGCATCGGATACCAGCAGAACCTGTTGGGCTACAACGCCTTCCGCTGGGACCGGAAAATCGAGCCGCTCAAGTTCGAGAAGGCGAAGAAGCAGCTGCTCTATAACTTGGAGACACTCTCGGAGGAGGCGGTGACCTACTTCTTCGCGCTGGCCATGGCCCAGGCGGACTACCGGCTGGCCTGCGACAACGTGGCGTCGAGCGACACCCTGTACAGCATCGGCCTTCAGCGGCACAAGATCGCCGCCATCTCGAAGGCGGATCTGCTGACCCTGCAGCTCGACAAGGTGAACGCGCACAACAGCTGGGAGAACGCCCGCATCGCCTTGAAGCGGGCCATGTTCTCGCTGGCCCTCTTCCTGAACATGGACAAGAACACGCAGCTGGAAATCACCCTCCCGGGCCGCCCCAGGGCCATCGAGATTCCCGTCGCCGACGCGGTGGAGAAGGCGCGGGCCAACAGCCCTACACTGCTGGAGCAGCGGCAGAGCGTGCTGGAGGCGGAGCGCAACGTCAGCAAGACCCGTGTGGAGTCGCGGCTGAACGCCAGCCTGAACGCCAGCGTGGGCTTCAACCAGGTGTCCGACCAGCTCAAGAACGCCTACCGTAACCTGCTCCAGCAGGACTTGGTGTCGGTGAGTGTCTCCATCCCGTTGGTGGACTGGGGCGTGCGCCGGGGCAAGTACAACATGGCGAAGAACAACCTGAACGTGGCGCGTATCGCCGCCCGGCAGGAAGAGCTGAACATCGAGGAGGAGGTGACCATGACGGTGGGCGACTTCAGCATCCAGCAGCGTCTGGTGTCCAGCGCGGAGGAGGCGCTCGACCTGGCGGTGACGGCCTACGAGCAGACCCGCCAGCGCTTCATCATCGGCAAGGCCGACGTGAACAGCCTGACCCTCTCGCTCAACCGCCAGCAGGAGGCCCAGAAGAACTATATCTCCGCGCTGCAGAACTATTGGCTCAATTATTATAAGATACGTCGGCTGACGCTGCACGACTATGAGTCTGGTGTCTCGTTGTCCGACCGTTTTGACTATCAATCCGGATGGTACAGATGAAAAAAGTGTTGCCTTTCTCCTCGTTCACGCTGATTGTAGCGTTTGTGTGTCTATCGTTGATGGGAACGGCACTGGTGCCGTTGCTGCCGGTCAAGTTGTCGCCTTCGCGCAACCTGCCGGGGCTGACGGTATCGTTTGCCATGCCCGGCAACTCATCGCGCGTGGTCGAGGCGGAGGTGACCAGCCGGCTCGAAGCCATGCTGGCACGGGTGAAGGGCATCCAGAACGTGTATTCCACCTCGGACAACGGCAGCGGCAGCATCACCCTGGAGCTGGACAAGCATGCCGACATTGACGCCACGCGCTTTGAGGTATCGACCCTCATCCGGCAGACGTGGCCGCAGCTGCCGGCCGGGGTGAGTTATCCGCAGATTTCCCTGCGACGGTCGGACGAGGGGGCGTCGCGCCCCTTCATGGCCTATACGCTCAACGCGCCGGCCAATCCGATTGACATCCTGCGTTACGCCGAGGAGAACATCAAGCCGGTGCTGGGTCAGCTGAAGGGCATCCGCAAGGTGGAGCTGGTGGGCGCCACCCCCATGGAGTGGCAGTTGGAGTACGACAGTGAGCAACTGGACCAGCTGGGCATCCGGCTGGGCGATGTGCAGGCGGCCCTCCAGCAGCAGTACGACAAGGAGTTCTTGGGAATCTGCCCGATGGAGGACGGCGCGGACGGCAAGCAGTGGATCCGCCTGGTGCGGGCGGCGACGGGCAAGGTGACGGAGCTGGAACCGTCGGCCATCTGGCTCACTACGGACGAGGGGCGGTTAGTGTCGCTGGACAAGCTGGTGAAGGTGAACCATGTGGAGGCGCAGCCGACCAGTTACTACCGCATCAACGGATTGAACTCTATCTATATGTACCTCACGGCGGAGGAGACGGCCAACCAGCTGGAGCTGAACGCCGAGGTGGTGAAGCGCATGGCGGAGCTGCAGGCCCGTATGCCGGCGGGCTATGAGGTGCACGTGGGCTACGATGCCACGGACTACATCCGGAAGGAGCTGGACAAGATTTATTTCCGCACGGGACTGACCCTGCTCATCCTGCTGGTCTTCGTGGCCGTGATTACGTGGAACCTCCGGTATTTGTTCCTGATTGTGGCCAGCCTGACGGTCAACCTCGCGGTGGCGGTGCTGTTCTATTATGCCTTCGGACTGGAGATGCAGCTCTATTCGCTGGCGGGCATCACCATCTCGCTCAACTTGGTCATCGACAACACCATCGTCATGACCGACCACATCCGCCACCGCCACAACCTGAAGGCGTTCCTGTCGGTGCTGGCGGCTACCCTGACCACGGTGGGAGCGCTGGTCATCATCTTCTTCCTCGACGAGAAGATACGCCTCAACCTGCAGGACTTCGCGGCGGTGGTCATCATCAACCTGTTGGTGTCGTTGGCGGTCGCCTTGTTCTTCGTGCCGTCCTTGATGGAGAAGATCGGGATGACGGGCCGTCCCCGGCAGAGCCGCCGCCGTTTCCGTTTCCTCCGCTGGGTGGCCCGCTGGTCGTGCTACTACCAGTGGCTCATCGGCGGTCTGTGCCGTTTCCGGGTGGCGATGTGCCTGTTGCTGCTGTTAGCCTTCGGCCTGCCGGTGTTCCTGCTGCCGGAGAAACTGGAGGGAGAGGGGCACTGGGCGACGTGGTACAACCAGGTCTTCGGCACGTCCACGTACAAGGAGAAGGTGAAGCCGGTGGCCGACAAGGTGCTGGGCGGCAGCCTGCGCCTGTTCGTGGAGAAGGTGTACAACGGCAGTTACTTCAACCGCGACGAGGGGGAGGTGGTCCTGTCGGTCACCGCCACCCTGCCCAACGGCAGTACGCTGGAGCAGATGAACGTGCTGGTGAAGAAGATGGAGACCTACCTGACCGAGTTCAAGGAAATCAAGCAGTTCCAGACTTCCATCTACAACGCGCGCCGGGCCGGCATCCAGATTTACTTCCGGGAGGAGCACCAGCGCAGCGGCTTCCCCTATACGCTGAAGGCCAACATCATCAGCAAGGCCCTGACCCTGGGAGGCGGCGCCTGGGGGGTGTATGGCCTGCAGGACCAGGGCTTCAGCAACGACGTGCGTGAGACGGCGGGCAGTTTCCAGGTGAAGATGTACGGGTATAACTACGACGAGCTGAGCCAGTGGGCGGACACCCTGAAGACGACACTGCTGGGGCACCGGCGCATCAAGGAGGTGACTGTGGGCTCGGAGTTCTCGTGGTGGAAGGACGACTACAGCGAGTTCTACCTCGACCTGGACAAGCTGCGGATGGCGAAGGCGGGAGTCACGGCCCGACAGCTGTTCACGGCCCTGCGTCCGGTCTTCGGACGGGACATCGTGGGGGGAAGCGTGGTGTGCGACGGGCAGTCGGAGCAGCTCAAGCTCTCGTCGCGCCAAGGGAAGGTCTATGACGTGTGGGGGCTGACGAACCTGCCGTTCGACATCAACGGGCGGTCGTACAAGCTCTCCCATTTCGCCACCGTGCAGAAGGGACAGTCGCCGCAGAAGGTGGCCAAGGAGAACCAGCAGTACCGCATCTGCCTGCAGTACGAGTACATCGGCTCTTCCGAACAGGGCCGCAAGCTGCTGAAGAAGGACTTGGAGGCCCTGAACGCGCGTCTGCCGATGGGCTACAGTGCGGAGGCGGCCGACCGCTACTGGTCATGGGGCCAGAAGGACAACGGGCAGTATGCCTTGCTGGGCATTGTCATTGTCATTATCTTCTTCCTGTCGGCCATCCTGTTCAACTCGCTCCGCCAGCCGTTGGCCATCCTCTTCGTGATTCCCGTTTCCTACATCGGGGTGTTCCTCACGTTCTATTGTTTCGGGCTGAACTTCGACCAAGGCGGCTTCGCTTCCTTCGTGCTGCTCTGCGGCATCACGGTGAACGCCAGCATTTACCTCCTCAACGAGATGAACGCCGTGCGCCGCCGTTACCCGCTGCTGCCGTCGCGCCGGGCGTATGTCAAGGCGTGGAACGCGAAAATCATTCCCATCTTCCTGACCATCGTCTCCACCATCCTGGGCTTCGTGCCCTTCATGGTCGGCACGGGCAAGGAGGCGTTCTGGTTCCCGTTGGCGGCGGGCACCATCGGCGGTCTGCTGATGTCTGTCGTGGGCATCTTCCTGTTCCTGCCCATCTTCGCGTGTGGGCGGCGTTAGGGAGCGGTGGAGGCGGCCGTTCCTTCAGCGGTCGTTCCTTCAGCGGCCATGCCTTCGGCGGCCTGCAGAATCTTGTTCCTCAGCAGAGAGGGATAGTCCGGATGCTCGTTCAGGAAGCGGAGCACTTCCGCATAGGCGGCGGGACTGTCATGGTCGCCGAGCAGGGCACCTGCCCAGTTGCGGGGGAAGAAGATGTCGCCAGTACGCTGCACCTCTTCCAGCACGTCCAGGCCGGGACGGATGTAACGGACCGCCCGTTCCGCACGGAGCGGGTGGTTCAGGTAATGGAGGACGGAGGCGGTCCACGGTTCGATGCGCCGGTTCTCGGCCTGCAGCAGGCTTTCGAAGAGGCGGTCCTGGGCCGTCGTGTCTGGGTCGAGGGCACGGGCGATGAAGTCGAACTGCCGCAGGCGGTCCGGGCTGCTGATGCGGCTGCGCTGGGTGGCGAGGAGGTCCTTCCACCGGTGCGGGTAGCGCAGGCACAGCTCGTAGGCCAGGGTGGTGTAGTCACGTTCGCCGAGCAAAGGATGGCATGGCTCTTTCCAAAGACGGTACAGGGAGTCGGTGACGGCAGGGGTGACGGCCTGGCTGATGAGGCCGCGCAGCAGTTGCAGGCGGCAGGAGGGCAGCGGGTGTGTGTGCCCCAGTTCCCATATGGCCTGTTCGGCGGCAGGACGGCTGTCGGCCGTCAGTCTGCGCAGCGTGCGGGTCCAGTAGCCGGTGAGGGTCGAGGCGATGAGCGGGTTCTGCTCCCGGGCCAGTCCCTGCTGGAGGGAATGGCTCCACCGCTGCGCGTCAATGCGCCGGGCGCGGTAGTTCTCTTCCAGGTTCATCACCGTTGCCAGTCGGGCGGTCTCGTCGGTCAGGTCGGGCCAGTGCGCGAGCAGCCAGTCGCAGGAGCCCCTGTCGAGCAGGAAGCGTCCGTAGCCGCGTCCGTCGGTCGAGGGCAGCAGGGCGGTGGGGAGGAAGCCGAGAGAGAAGGTGTCGGTCGCCTGTGTGTCGGTCTGGTTCACTGTGATGGCTTGGATCTGGTGGCCGTCGGTGGCGGTCAGGGTCCAGGACTGCGGCCATAGCGTCCCCCTGCCCAGCGGGTCAGTCTGGCGCACGAGGAGGCGGTGTCCCTCCACGCGGCATTCTATGTCGGGCATTCCTTTCAGGTTCACCCAGGCCTGGCTGAACTGCGGCAGGCGGGCGGCAGGCGCGATGCTGTCGAGGATGCACACGAGGTCATCCCAGGTGGCGTTGGCGTAGGAATACCGGTGGAGATACGTGCGGATGCCCTCGCGGAACGCGTCCGCTCCCATGCGCTCCATCAGCTTTTCCATCATGATAGGAGCCTTGTTGTAGATAATCTGCCCATAGACGAGTCCCGCACGGTTCAGGTTGTCCAAGGGCTGCCGGATGGCGGTCGAGCCGGGTGTGCGGTCTTCGGACAGGGAGGCGGCATGGAAGGTCTTGAGGCGGTGGAGCCGGTGGTTGACGGTGGGGAAGAGCGGCTCGCAGATGCAGGCGGCGAAATGGTTGGCGAAGACTTCCTTGGTCCACACATCGTCGAACCACTCCATGGTGATCAGGTCGCCGAACCACATGTGGGCGGTCTCATGAGCGATGAGTTGCGCGCGTCCTAATTCTTCGTCGAGGGTAGGATGTTCAGAGAGGAACATCCGGGTGTCGTTGTAGAGGGTGGCTCCGGTGTGCTCCATGCCGCCATACTGGAAGCCGGGCAGGATGATGAAGTCGTACTTGGCGAACGGATAAGGGATGCCGGTGTAGTCCTCCATCCACTCCAGCGCGGCCGCCACCTGCCGGAAGATGGTGTCGAGCTGGGCCACCTTCTTCAGGTCCGTCTCGCGGTGGTAGGCAGCGAACCGGTGCTTCCCGTCGTCGTACTGCTGGCGTTGCAGCCGTCCGGCCACGAAAGAGAAGAGGTAGGTGCTGAGCGGTTCGGTCTGGCCGAAGCGGATGCGGCGCCGGCCGGCGGCAAGGGGCGTCTCCTGCTCCCTATAAGTGTTGGAAACGGCGGTCCATGCCTCAGGCACCTCCAAGGTGAGGCGGAAGCGGGCTTTCAGTCCCGGCTGGTCAAAACAGGGGAACAGGGTGCGGGCGCGGTCGGGTACTAACAGGGTATAAAGGAACTCGTCGTTGCGGTTCAGCGACTGGTTGCCGGCGGTGAAGCGGACCCGCACCTGGTTGGTGCCGGCGCGGGTAGCGGCAGCCTCGATGACCACGTGCTCGTCCGCCACCCGGTAGGGCACGGGCGAGCCGTTCAGTTCGACACCCTGCACGTGCGAGGCGTCCTCCCGGAAATCCAGGACCACCGGTTGCGGTTGGTCCAGCCGGAACGACAGGGCCGCTTCTCCCTGCACAGGGTCCGCTTTCCGCTCAGGCAGCGAGAAGGAAAGGTCATAGCACACTTCTTGGTACAGGCGTTCGCGCCAGACGGCCAGCTCGCGGCTGACACCCGGTTGCAGGAGCGGGGCAGGCAGTTGCGCGGCGGCGGAAAGAGCGGTGAGGCACAGGGCCAGCAGGTATCTTTTCATACGTTTTATGGGTTTTAGAGGGTTGACGGTGGGCAAAGATAGCGTTTTTTTCGCACTTGTGATAAAAAACTCGCCGAAAGTGTCAATTTGTTGAAAAAATGTCCCTATATTTGCCGCCCAGACAACAAATGATATAAGTGTTCAATAGATTGATAAAAGCACATGAAAGTATTGAAATTCGGAGGAACGTCAGTAGGTTCCGTCAATAGCGTGTTGAGCGTCAAGAAGATAGTGGAGGCAGTGGACGATAAGGTGATTGTCGTGGTGTCTGCCTTGGGAGGCATCACCGACAAGCTGATTCGCACGTCGAAGATGGCGGCTGCGGGCGATGCCGGCTACGAGAAGGAGATGAAGGAGATCGTGAACCGTCACATCGAGATGGTCTATACCGTGATTCCTGCCGGAGCGGCCCGCGAGACGTTGCTCGATGAGGTGAACGGCCTGTTGAGCGAGTTGAAGGACATCTTCCAAGGCATTTACCTGATTCATGACCTGTCGCCCAAGACATCGGCCACCATCGTCAGTTACGGGGAGCGTCTCTCCTCCATCATTGTGGCGACGCTGATTGACGGGGCGAAGTGGTTCGACTCCCGCACCTTCATCAAGACCGAAAAGAAGCACAACAAGTACATCCTTGACTCCGAGCTGACCAACCGGCTGGTAAAGGAAACGTTCCGCGAGATTCCGCAGGTATCGTTGGTGCCGGGCTTCATCTCCTCAGACAAGGAGACCGGAGAGGTGACCAACCTGGGTCGGGGAGGGTCAGACTATACGGCTTCCATCCTCGCCGCCGCCTTGGACGCTGACCAGCTGGAGATATGGACGGACGTGGACGGCTTCATGACCGCCGACCCGAGGGTCATCAGCACGGCGTATCCCATCAACGAACTGAGCTATGTGGAGGCGATGGAACTGTGCAACTTCGGTGCCAAGGTCGTCTATCCGCCCACCATCTATCCGGTGTGCCACAAGAATATCCCCATCCTGGTGAAGAACACCTTCAATCCGGAAGCGCCGGGTACCATCATCCGCCAGCAGGCCGACCATACCTCGAAGCCCATCAAGGGCATTTCCAGCATCAACGACACGTGCCTCATCACGATGACGGGGCTGGGCATGGTGGGTGTCATCGGCGTGAACCACCGCATCTTCAAGACCCTGGCGGAGAACGGCATCAGTGTCTTCTTGGTGTCGCAGGCCTCCTCGGAGAACTCGACTTCCATCGGCGTGCGCAACGAGGACGCGGCGCTGGCCTGCGAGGTGCTGAACGAGGAGTTCAAGAAGGAAATCGAGATGGGCGAGATTTCGCCCATGAAGGCCGAAGGCAACCTGGCGACCGTCGCCATCGTCGGCGAGAACATGAAGCATACGCCGGGCATTGCCGGCAAGCTGTTCGGCACGCTGGGTCGCAACGGCATCAATGTCATCGCGTGCGCCCAGGGAGCGTCCGAGACGAACATCTCGTTCGTGGTGGACGGGGCTTCACTGCGCAAGACCTTGAACGTCATCCACGACTCTTTTTTCTTGTCGGAATACCAGGTGCTGAACCTTTTTATCTGCGGCATCGGTACGGTGGGACACAGCCTGATTGAGCAGATTCACGGTCAGCAGGAGAAACTGAAACAGGAGCGGGGACTGAAGCTGAAGGTGGTGGGCATCGCCAACGGCCACCACGCTTACTTCACCCGCGAGGGCATTGACCTGACGAACTTCCGCCAGACGCTGGAGGAAAAGGGCGTCCCTTCCTCGCCGAAGGTGCTGCACGACGAAATCATCGGCATGAACATCTTCAATTCCGTGTTTGTGGACTGCACCGCCAGTCCGGCCATCGCCGGGCTGTACAAGGACTTCCTGAGCCATAACATCGCCGTAGTGGCCGCCAACAAGATTGCCGCTTCATCGGAGTACGATGTGTATGCCGAACTGAAGCAGATCGCGCGGCAGCGGGGGGTGAAGTTTCTCTTCGAGACGAACGTAGGCGCGGGGCTGCCCATCATCAATACCATCAATGACTTGATCAACAGTGGCGACAAGATACTGAAAATACAGGCGGTGCTGAGTGGCACGCTGAACTTCATCTTCAACACCTTGAGCCAGGAAGTGCCCTTGAGCGAGACCATCCGCAGGGCCCAGCAGGAAGGCTATTCGGAACCCGACCCGCGCATCGACCTGAGCGGCAAGGATGTCATCCGCAAGCTGGTCATCCTGGCGCGTGAGGCGGGCTACCGCATTGAGCAGGCCGACGTGGAGAAGCACCTCTTCGTGCCCGATGAGTGCTTCGAGGGGACCTTGGAGGACTTCTGGCAGAAGATTCCGCAGTTGGACGCCGCGTTTGAGGCTCGCCGCGAGCAGTTGGAGAAAGAGAACAAGCGGCTGCGCTTCGTGGCGCAGCTGGAGGATGGGAAGGCGAGCGTATCGCTGCAGGAGGTGGATGAGCGCCATCCCTTCTACAACCTGGAGGGCAGCAACAACATCATCCTGCTCACCACCGAGCGCTACAACGAATACCCGATGCTCATCCAAGGTTACGGGGCCGGTGCCGCGGTGACGGCGGCGGGTGTGTTTGCCGATATCATGAGCATCGCCAACATTTAAGCTGAAGTATGAAACACATTATACTATTAGGGGACGGGATGGCCGACTGGGCCGTGCCGTCACTGGGCGGAAAGACATTGCTGCAGTACGCCCACACGCCGTACATGGACCGGCTGGCCGCCATGGGGCGGACCGGCATGCTCAAGACCGTGGCCGACGGTTTTCACCCGGGCAGCGAGGTGGCCAACATGTCCGTGATGGGGTATGACCTCCCGAAGGTGTACGAGGGACGGGGCGTGCTCGAAGCGGCCAGCATCGGGGTCGAACTGGAACCCGGCGACATGGCCATGCGCTGCAACATCGTGTGCGTGGAGGGGGACTTGCTGAAGAATCATTCGGCGGGCCATATCACTACCGAGGAGGCGGACGAGCTCATCCAGTTCCTCGAAAAGAAGCTGGGCGGAGAGCGGGTGCATTTCTATACCGGGGTGCAGTACCGCCATCTGTTGGTCATCAAGGGAGGCGACAAGCGGGTGGCCTGCGTGCCGCCGCACGACGTGCCCTTGCAGCCGTTCCGGCCGAACCTGGTGCAGCCGCTCTGCAAGGACGCCAAGGAGACGGCGGTGCTGCTCAACGAGCTCATCATGGCCTCGCAGGACCTGCTGGCCGACCATCCGGTGAACCTCAAGCGCATCGCGGAGGGGAAGGACCCTGCCAACAGCATCTGGCCGTGGAGCCCGGGCTACCGTCCGCAGATGGAGCCGCTGTCGCAGAAGTATCCGGCCATCCGCAAGGGCTCGGTGATTACGGCGGTGGACCTCATCCGGGGCATCGGCCATTACGCCGGACTCCGTTGCATCGACGTGGAGGGGGCGACGGGCCTCTACACCACCAACTACGAGGGGAAGGCGCAGGCCGCCATCGAGGCCCTGAAGACCGATGACTTTGTCTATCTGCACGTGGAGGCGAGCGACGAGGCCGGCCACGAAGGCAACGTGGACCTGAAACTGAAGACCATCGAGTACTTGGACAGCCGTGCGCTCGGGCCTATCTACGAAGCGGTGAAGGACTGGGACGAACCGGTGGCCATTGCCGTGCTGCCAGACCATCCGACCCCTTGCGCCCACCGCACGCATACCAACGAGCCCGTCCCTTTCCTGGTGTATTATCCCGGCATCGAGCCCGACGGCGTGCAGACCTACGACGAGGTGGCGTGCCAGGCGGGAGCGTACGGAGCGTTGGAGAAAGATGAGTTTATGAACCTGTTTATGAATATAGAATAAGAATAGCATATATGAACTACTACAGTACAAATGGAAGAGCTGCCGATGCCTCGTTGGAAGAAGCGGTGGTGAAAGGGCTGGCTTCCGACAAGGGGTTGTTTATGCCCCACGAAATCAAGCGGCTGCCTGATTCGTTCTTCGACGAGATACAGGACTTGTCGTTCCAGGAGATCGCTTACCGCGTGGCGGACGCGTTCTTCGGCGAGGATGTGCCGGCCGATACCCTGAAAGCGATTGTGTACGACACGCTGAGCTTCGACGCGCCGGTGGTGAAGGTACAGGACAACATCTACTCGTTAGAGCTGTTCCACGGGCCGACACTGGCCTTCAAGGATGTGGGCGGCCGGTTCATGGCGCGTCTGTTAGGGTACTTCATCCGCAAGGAGGGCAAGCGGCAGGTGAATGTGCTGGTGGCCACTTCGGGCGATACCGGCAGTGCCGTGGCCAACGGCTTCCTCGGTGTGGAAGGTATCCATGTGTATGTGCTCTACCCCAAGGGCAAGGTGAGCGAAATCCAGGAGAAGCAGTTCACTACGCTGGGCCAGAACATCACGGCCATTGAGGTGGACGGCACCTTCGACGACTGCCAGGCGCTGGTGAAGAACGCTTTCATGGACGAGGAGCTGAACCGTCACATGCAGCTGACATCGGCCAACTCCATCAACGTGGCCCGCTTCCTGCCCCAGGCGTTCTACTACTTCTATGCCTACGCCCAGCTGAAGAAGGCGGGAAAGGCGGACCAGGTGGTGGTGTGCGTGCCGAGCGGCAACTTCGGCAACATCACGGCCGGCTTGTTCGGCAAGCACATGGGATTGCCCATCAAGCGGTTCATCGCCGCCAACAACCGCAACGACATTTTCTACCAGTACCTGCAGACCGGACAGTATTGTCCGCGCCCGTCGGTGGCCACCATCGCCAATGCGATGGACGTAGGCGACCCGAGCAACTTCGCCCGTGTGCTGGCCTTGTACGAAGGCAGCCATGCGCGCATCGCCGCCGAAATCAGTGGAGCGACCTATACCGACGAGCAGATCCGCGAATCGGTGAAGCAGGTGTACGACGCGACGGGTTACCTGCTCGACCCCCATGGAGCGTGCGGCTACCGGGCCCTGTCCGAGCAGTTGCAGCCGGGTGAGACGGGCGTGTTTCTGGAGACCGCCCATCCGGCCAAGTTCCTGCAGACCGTGGAAGAAATCATCGGTGCGCCGGTGGAGATTCCGGCGAAGCTGCAGGCCTTCCTGAAAGGCACGAAGCAGACCGTGGCGATGTCGAAAGAGTTCGCCGCATTCAAGGCGTACCTGCTGGGCGAGTGACGGCAGCCTCCCCGTAAAACAACAGATGACCGCAGAGGATATCTTTAAGAAAGACCCTCTGCGGTCATCTGTTTTGTCGTATCGCAGTGTCCGGTAGCGGCGGGCAGGTGTACCGTCACCTGCCGGTCCGTGCCTATCGGTTCTTGTACATGCTGTCGTAGTAGTGCTGGTAGTCCCCCGAGGTGACACTCTTCACCCAGTCCTGATGGTCCAGGTACCAGCGGATGGTCTTCTCGATGCCCTCTTCGAAACAGGTCTCCGGGTACCAGCCCAGCTCGTTCTTGATTTTGGTAGGGTCGATGGCATAGCGTTGGTCATGCCCCAGCCGGTCCTTGACGAAGGTGATGAGCGAGTCGTTCATCCAGTCGATGCGGATTTGTCCGTGCTCGTCCAGTTCTTTTTTCTTCAAGACCTTCCGGTATTCCGGTTGCTCCTCCATCAGTCGGCGGATGGTGGCGATGGTAAGCTTCACAATCTCAATATTCTGTTTCTCATTGTGGCCTCCCACGTTGTAAATCTCCCCGTTCCGGCCTTTGCGCACCACTAAGTCGATGGCCTTGCAATGGTCCTCCACGTAGAGCCAGTCGCGCACGTTGGTGCCGTTGCCATAGACCGGCAGCCGTTTCCCCTCCAGGATGTTCTTGATGATGAGCGGAATCAGTTTCTCCGGGAAGTGGTAAGGGCCATAGTTGTTGGAGCAGCGGGTGATGGTGACGGGCATCTTGTACGTGTCGTGATAGGCCATGACGAACAAGTCGGCACTGGTCTTCGACGCACTGTAGGGGCTGTGCGGGCACAGCGGTGTCTGCTCCGTAAAGTAGCCTTCCTCGCCCAGCGAGCCATACACCTCGTCGGTCGAAACTTGATGGAAGCGGACTTCCTTCCGCCAGGTAGGATAGCCCTGTTCGTCCTTGCCGGTCACCCACGCGCGGCGGGCGGCGTCCATGAGGTTCTGTGTCCCCAGGATGTTGGTCTCCAAGAAGAGCTGGGGGTTCTCGATGCTGCGGTCCACGTGGCTCTCGGCGGCAAAGTTGACGATATAGTCGAACTTATAGTCGGCGAACAGCTGGTCCACGAGGCTGCGGTCACAAATGTTTCCCCTCATGAAGTAGCAGCGCTCGTTGTCAATGTCCTTGGCGATAGTGGCCAGGTTGCCGGCGTACGTCAGCGCGTCCAGGATGACGATACGCACGTCATCGTGCTTCTCCAGCATGTATTTCACGTAGTTCGAGCCGATAAAGCCAGCGGCTCCAGTCACTAAGTAAGTTTTCATATATTAATGGTATGTCTAATCAGTCTGCAAATTTCGGAAAAAAATTGAAAGGCGCAAATAGTTGGTCACTTTTTTCTGAACAACTTTCCTGTAAATTTGTTACCGTGTGCCCGCGGGAGGGTCAGCGTCCGCCCAGCTCGATGACTTCCAGGTCGGCGAATTTCCCGTCGTCGATGACGAAACGCACCAGGGTGCGTACGGTATGGAAACCGTATTTCCCGGCGGCGCCGGGGTTGATGTGGAGCAGGCGGAGGGCAGGGTCGTACTGCACCTTCAGGATGTGGGAGTGGCCGCTGACGAACAGCTGGGGAGGCTGTGCGGCGAGGAGAGAGCGTACCGAACGGTCGTACCGTCCCGGGTAGCCGCCGATGTGTTTCATCACCACGTCGGCCCCGTCGAGGGTGAAGCGGGTGGTTTCCGGGTACTGCAGGCGGATGTCGTGGCTGTCGATGTTGCCATAGACGGCCCGCAGCGGCCGGAACGCCTTCAGCCGGTCGATGATGTCCTGCGAGCCGATGTCGCCGGCGTGCCAGATTTCGTCGCAGGAAGCGAAATGATGCAGGTAACGGTCGTCCCAATACCCGTGTGTGTCCGATAAAAGTCCGATTCTTGTCATTTTTCTTTGCTTTATTCGGACAAAGGTAGTAATTTTGGGCAATGAATGTAGCAGAATCATGGAAAATGAAGTGAGATATTTCAATCGCGACATCAGCTGGCTCTCGTTCAACCATCGGGTGCTGCTGGAGGCTGAGGATGAAGAACTCCCTCTTTACGAGCGGATTAACTTTATCTCTATCTACTCGTCCAACTTGGAGGAATTCTACAAGGTGCGGGTGGCGGAGCTGAAGGCGGTGGCCTCGGGCGGACGGAGCGAGACCCTGACGGTGGAGCAGGCACACGCGCTGATTCGTCAGATAACGGACATTGTCAACGCGCAGTTGGAGGACCGCGTGCGCATCTACGAGCAGTTGCTGCTGCCTGCCTTGCGCCGGCAGCACATCGTTTTCTACCAGTCGCGTCAGGAATTGCTGCCCGCCCAGCGGGAGTTCGCCCACCGTTTCTTTCTCGAAGAGGTGTTCCCCTACCTGGCGCCGGTGAAGGTGGAGAAGGACCGGGTACGGATGTTCCTGCGCGACCGCCGGCTGTACCTCGCCGTCCGGGTTCGCCAGAGGGGAGGGGAGACCCAGGAATACTACATCCTCAAGTTGCCCTACAGCCGCATGCCCCGTTTCGTGGAGTTGCCCCGCGCAGGGGAGGACTACTGCCTCATGTTCCTCGAAGACCTCATCAAGGACAATCTCCACGAAGTGTTCGTGGGCTACGAGGTGGACTGCAGCTACTGCTGTAAGATTTCGCGCGATGCCGATGTCTATGTGGACGATGTCCCCCCGGAGAACGTGGTGGAGCAGCTCAAGGCGCGGGTGAAGAAGCGGAAGATTGGCGCCATCGCCCGTTTCGTGTACGACCGGAAGATGCCGTCCGACTTTCTCGACTACCTGGTGGACGCCTTCTCGGTGAACCGCGAAGAGCTGGTGCCGGGCGACAAGCACCTCAACCTGGAAGACCTGTCGGCGCTGCCGTGTCCCAATCCTGCCGTGCCGCCTGTCCGCAAGTTACAGGGGCTGCGCCTGCCCGGGCTCGACACGTGCCCACGGTTCATGTACCGCCTCGTCGCGCGGCGCGACCTGCTGCTGTATTATCCGTACCACAGCTTCGACCATTTCACGCATTTCCTGCGGGAGGCGGTGAACGACCCCCATTGCCGCGAGATCATGATTACGCAATACCGCGTGGCGGAACATTCCGAGGTCATCAACAGCCTGATGGAGGCGGCCCGGAACGGCAAGCGGGTCACGGTCTTCGTGGAGCTGAAGGCGCGGTTCGACGAGGAGAACAACCTGGCCACCGCCGAGATGATGACCCAGGCAGGGGTGCACATCATCTACAGCATTCCGGGCCTGAAGGTCCATGCCAAGGTGGCCTTGGTGCTGCGCGAGGACAACAACGGGAAACGCCTCCGCAGCTACGCTTACGTCAGCACGGGCAACTTCAACGAGAAGACGGCCCGGGTCTATGCCGACATCGGCCTCTTCACCTGCAGTCCGGCGGTGGTGGAAGACATGCACCTGCTTTTCCGCACCCTGCAGCGGGAGGTGGAGCAGCCGGAGTTCAAGCGCCTCCTCATCGCCCGCTTCAACCTGCTGCCCGAGCTGATCAAGATGATTCGGCACGAGGTGGACCTGGCCCGTAGTGGAAAGCCGGGACGCATCATCTTGAAGATGAACGCGCTGCAAGACCTGTCCATGATTGAACAACTGTATGCCGCCAGTGAGGCGGGCGTACAGATTGACCTCATCGTGCGGGGCATCTGCTGCCTGATTCCCGGCCGGCCGTTCAGCCGCAACATCCGGGTGACGCGCATCGTCGATGGCTTCCTGGAGCACGCCCGGGTGTGGTATTTCGGCAACAACGGTCATCCCCGTCTCTTCATCGGCTCGCCCGACTGGATGCAGCGCAACCTCTATCGCCGCATTGAGGCGGTCACGCCCATCCTCGACAGACGCCTGCGGCGGCAGCTCACGGACTTCTTGGAACTGCAGCTCCAGGCCGACTGGAAAGCGTGCTGGGTGGACGACCGGTTGCGCAACGTCTTCAAGCGTCGGCCGGAAGGACCGCAGGTGCGGGCGCAGTACGATTTCTACCACTATCTGCAAGATAATTTACCAACAATCATTTAATTAATAACAGACAAATGAAGTACAAAATGCTATTGGCCTCGACGCTGATGATGGCGACGATGGCCGCCTCCGGACAAGACACCGGACAAGGCACGCAGCGCGTGAACCCTTTCCTGACGGAATACAATACACCGTACGGGGTGCCTCCCTTTGACCAGCTGACCCTGGCCGACTACAAGGAGGGCTTCCTCAAAGGGATGGAACAACAGAAGCAGGAGATTGACGCCATCGTGAAGCGGCGCTCGATGCCCGATTTTGAGAACACCATCGTGGCCCTCGACCGTAGCGGCCAGTTGCTGACGAACGTGCAGCTGACCTTCAGCAACCAGAGCGCCTGCGACACGAACGCGGAGATGCAGGCCCTGAGCCAGGAACTCTCGCCCCTGCTGTCCGCCCATACCGATGACATCTACATGAACCCGCTGCTCTTCGACCGGGTGAAGCAGGTCTATGACAACCGCGCCAAGTTCCAGTTAGACAAGGAGCAGTCCAAGCTCCTGGAGGAGACCTACAAGGCGTTCACCCGCAGGGGCGCCAACCTGAGCGCCGCCGACCAGGAGAAGCTGCGCAAGCTCAACGAGCGCATCTCGCTGCTGGAGATTACGTTCGAGCAGAACATGCTGAAGGAGACCAACGCCTTCAAGCTGGTGGTCGATAACGAGAAGGACCTGAGCGGGCTGCCTGCCTCGCTCATCGCCAATGCCGCCGAGACGGCCAAGGCGCAGGGGATGGAAGGCAAGTGGGTCTTCACGCTCCACAACCCGAGTGTGATGCCGTTCCTGCAGTATGCCGACAACCGGGCCTTGCGGGAGCGCATCTTCAAGGCTTATACCAACCGGGGCAACAACGGCAACGCGCAGGACAACAAGGCGGTCATCCGCGACCTTGTGGCGGCCCGTCTGGAAAAGGCGAAGCTGATGGGCTTCCGGGACTATGCCTCGATGGCCTTGGACAACCGCATGGCCAAGACCGAAGAGAACGTGTACCAGCTGCTCGACCAGCTGTGGGCGCCGGCCTTGAAGGTGGCTAAGCAGGAGTTGGCGGACATCCGTCAGGAAATCAAGCTCGAAGGAGGGAAGTTCGAGCCACAGGGCTGGGACTGGCGCTACTATTTCGAGAAGGCCAAGAACCGCAAGTTCAGTATCGATGAGAACGAGGTCCGTCCCTACCTGGAGCTGAACCGGGTGCGCGAGGGGGCGTTCTACGTGGCCAACCGTCTGTACGGCATCCGTTTCCGGCAGCTCTCCTACCTGCCGCTGCCGCATCCCGAGGCCCAGGCCTTCGAGTGCATTGATGGCGACGGCAAGCCCTTGGGCATCCTGTATTTCGACTTCTTCCCCCGCGAGAGCAAGAGCGGCGGTGCCTGGTGCACCACGTACCGGCTGCAGCAGTACGACGAGCAGGGCAACAAGGTGGTGCCGGTGGTGTCCATCGTGTGCAACTTCACCAAGCCCTCGGCAGGCGAGCCGGCGTTGCTCAGCCTCGACGAGGCCAGCACGCTCTTCCACGAGTTCGGCCACGGGCTGCACTGCCTCTTCGGCGATGTCCACTACACGGGAGTGGCCGATGTGCCCCTTGACTTTGTGGAGCTCCCCTCGCAGATTGACGAGCACTGGGCGTTCGAGCCCGAGGTACTGAAGGTCTATGCCAAGCACTACCAGACCGGAGAGCCCCTCCCGATGGACCTCCTGGAGAAGCTGGACAAGAGCGGCAAGTACGGTCAGGGCTTCGCCACCGTGGAGTACCTGGCGGCCTCGTTGCTCGACATGGATTTCCACACCCTGAAGGAAGTGCCTGCCGACTTCGACCCCATGGCTTTTGAGGCCAAGGTGCTGGGCAAGCGCGGCCTGCTGTCCCAGATTCCCTCCCGCTATCGTTCCACCTATTTCGCCCACACGATGGGGGGCGGCTACACCGCCGGCTATTACAGCTACATCTGGGCGGAAGTGCTCGACTGCGATGCCTTCGGGGCCTATGTGGAGAGCGGCGACATCTTCAATCCCGAGTTGGCCCGCAAGTTCCGTCAGGAGGTGCTCACCCCGGGCGGTATCGACGATGCCATGGACATGTACGTCCGTTTCCGGGGCAAGACACCCGACATTAAGTGGCTGCTCGACAAGCGTGGCCTGAACGACACCGCGCTCACCCGTCAGAAAGAGTAAGCGCGCGGTCAGCGGATGGCTGCCAGGAGCCGGTCGGCGGCGAGCGCGACGTCGCCGCCGGCTTCCTCTAACAGGGTCACGAACTTGCTGCCGATGATGCAGCCGGCGGCGTGGGCCGCTGCCGCCTCGAACGTCTGGCGGTTCGAGATGCCGAACCCAATCATCCGCGGATGCTGCAGGTGCATCCCCTCAATGCGCCGGAAATACGCCTGCTTCTGTTCGTTGAAGTCATGCTGTGCCCCGGTGATGGCGGCCGAGGAGACCATGTAGATGAAGCCGTCGGCGTACTGGTCGATGAGGCGGATGCGCTCCTCGCTGGTCTCGGGCGTGATGAGCATCGTCACTTTGATGTCATACCGTTGCGACACGGCGCGGTATTCCTCCATGTAGTCCTTGAAAGGCAGGTCGGGGATGATGACCCCGTCGATGCCACATTCCTGGCAGCGCTGGCAGAAGGCCTCGAAGCCATACTGCAGGATGGGGTTCAGGTAGCCCATCAGCACCAAGGGAATCGTCACCTCCTGGCGGCGGATGTCCTGCAGCTGGTCGAACAGCTTGCGCAGGGTCATGCCGTTGCGCAGCGCTTGGGTGGCGGCGTGCTGGATGACGGGGCCGTCGGCCATCGGGTCGCTGAAGGGGATGCCCACCTCAATCATGTCGATGCCCTTGTCCTGCAAGGTGCGGATGATGGTAGCGGTGCTGTCCAGCGTGGGGAAGCCCGCGCAGAAGTAGATGGAAAGCACGTTATGTTGTTTCTGACTGAAAAGTTCGTTGATTCGGTTCATACAGATAATTGATTAAAGAGTTCAATAAATAGCGTCAGCTGTTCCACGTCCTTCCGGGCGGGAGCGGTCTCGAACCCGCTGTTCAGGTCGATGCCCGCCCAGCAAGGATGGTGGAAGCGGCTCAGCGCGTCTAAGCTGTCCGGCCCGATGCCGCCGCTGAGCAGGAAAGGGGTCTTCCCCCGGTAGTGGTCCAGCAGGGACCAGTCGAAGCGGTGTCCGGAGCCGCCGAAGGCTTCCGTCGGGGTGTCGAACAGGAAGTAGTCGGCCGCCCCCTCGTAGTCGGCGGTGGCGGCGGCTTCCGCAGCGGTCTTCAGCCGGAACGCCTTGATGACCGTTGTGCTGTCCTTCCGCAGTGCCGCGCACAGTTCCGGACGTTCCTGTCCGTGCAGCTGCACCGCCTCTAAGCCGTAGTCCGCGATGTGCCGGCGGATGTCCGCCTCCTCTGCGTTGACGAACACACCCACCCGCCGCATTCGTTGCGGCAGGTAAGCGGGCCGTTCGGCCACGTAGCGGGGCGAGCGGGGATAGAAGATAAAGCCCATCCAGTCCGCTCCTGTCCGTTCCACCTGCCGGATGTTCTCCGGGTCGCGCATGCCACATACTTTCACAATCATGCGTCCGCCCCCTCCCGGAGCTGTCGGATAAAGTCGGCCAAGGCCTTGCCCGGTTCCGCTGTTTTCATGAACGCCTCGCCGATAAGGAAGCCCCGGAAGCCCGCCTCCCGCAGCCGCCGTACGGTGGCCGGTTGCGAGAGGCCGCTTTCCGACACCAAGAGCTTGTCTTGGGGCAATCGTTCCGCCAGCCGGAAGGAAGTCTCCACGTCGGTGTGGAAGGTACCAAGGTGGCGGTTGTTCACCCCCACCATGTCGATACTGTCGTTTACATAGTCCAGCTCGTCCTCGCTGTGCAGTTCCAGCAGCACCTCTAATTGCAGGCGGTGCGCCTCTTCCGCCAGCCTGTGGCATTCGTCCTTGTCTAAGGCGGCGGCGATGAGCAGCACCGCGTCCGCCCCGGCCACCTTGGCCTGGTAGAGCTGGTACGTGCTGATGATGAAGTCCTTCCGCAGGATGGGCAGGTCCACGGTGGGCCGTGCCCGCTGCAGGTCCTTCAGCCTGCCGCCGAAGAACGGCTCGTCGGTCAGGATGGACAGGGCCGACGCGCCGGCCGCTGCGTACGCCGGTTCCACCAGGAGAGGGTCCGCGCCCTGGTGGATCCATCCCTTCGAGGGCGAGCGCCGCTTGAACTCCGCGATGATGCCGCAGTCCGATGCCGCTAAGCTCTGCCGCATACTCCGGCCCGGTTGCGGTTCGCCCAGGTACTCCTTCAGAAAGTCGAGGCAGACCGCCTCCTCTTCGCGGGCCAGTGTCTCCCGCTTGCGGGCGATGATGGTGGTCAGGATATCCGTTTCCATAAGCGTCCGGTTCAAGCGTTCAGTGCAATGAATTTCCGCAAGGTGTTCCAGGCCTTGCCGCTGTCCAAGCTCTCGCGGGCGATGAGGAGGCATTCTTCTGCCGTCTTTTGAGGCTCGATGGCCAGGATGGCGAAGGCGGCGTTGGCCAGCACACAGTCCGTCTGCGCCTGCGTGCCCTTCCCTTGCAGCACGTTGTCGAAGATACGGGCGGCCGCCTCGGGCGTGTCCCCCCCGCTCAGCTCGTTCGCCATGGCCTTGGTCAGTCCCAGGTCAGCGGGCCGCAGGATGCTCTCGTAGCCCTTGGTACAGATCTTGAACTCGTCCGTCAGTGAAATCTCGTCGTAGCCGTCCAAGCTGTTCACCACGGCGAACCCGATGCCGAGCCGCTGCAGGGTGTTCGTGTAGAGGCGCAGTTGCCGCAGGTCCGCCACGCCGAGCAGCTGGTAGGCAGGCTGGCAAGGATTCACCAACGGGCCGAGCAGGTTGAAGAGGGTGCGCGTCTGCAGTGCCTTGCGCACAGGGCCCACCGCCTTCATGCCCGGGTTGAACAGCGGGGCGTGCAGATACACCATGCCGCACCCCTCCATGGAACGTTCCAGGTCGGCCTGCCGGTTGCTGAAGCGCACGCCGTGCTGTTCCATTACGTTGCTGGCGCCACTGATGGAAGTGGCCCCGTAGTTGCCGTGCTTGGCCACGGGATAGCCCGCCCCCGCCACGATGAAGCAGGCGCAGGTAGAGATGTTGAACGTGTTCTTGCCGTCACCGCCGGTGCCCACGATGTCAATGGGGCGGTAGGCCGACAAGTCCACGGGAATGCGGGTGGTAAGCAGGGCCTGTCGGAAGCCCGTCAGTTCATCCACGGTGATGTCGCGCATCCGATAGACGGTGAGCAGCGCGGCCAGTTGGGCATCGTTGTAGTCGCCTGCCGTGATATGGGTCATCAGTTGGCAGGCTTCCTCTTCGCTGAGCGTTTCGTGCTGGAAGAGGCGGGAAAGATACTGTTTCATGGTTGTATTGTAGAGGGTATTGTGGTAAAATCAGTGGGTTCGTTGGATAAGTTCAGCCAGTTCTTGAGAAGGGTCTTGCCGTCAGGGGTCAGCACCGACTCCGGATGGAACTGGATGCCGCGTACGTCGAACGTACGGTGGCGCAGGGCCATCACGTAGCCTTCCTCGCTGACGGCGGTCACCTCCAAGCAG
>JAQXRG010000093.1 GCA_029218405.1 Bacteroidales bacterium | reverse complement strand
TACGGGGTAGGTATGGAGCGAGGCAGGCACCCCGTTGCGCACCAAGGCCAGGTAGTAGTTGATGCTGTTGGCCACGGGCACGGCCTTGTCGTCGCTGCTGTGCAGGAGGAAGGCGGGCGGTGTCTGCGGAGTCACCTGCTTCTCGTTCGAGAACCGTTCTTCCGTCGCCTTGTCGGGATGCGCTCCCAGCAGGGCGTTGCGCGACCCCATGTGGGTGTAGGCGGGGTCCATGGTCACCACGGGGTAGAACAGGATCTGGAAGTCGGGGCGGGTGGCGGCATCGGTGAAGTGGGTGGCGGTGGTGCAGGCCAGGTGGCCGCCGGCCGATGAGCCCATGATGCCCACTTTCGCCACCTTCCAGTCGTCGGCGTGGCTGCGCAGCAGGCGGAGAGCCTGTTGCGCGTCGCTCAGCGGCACGTCGTTGTGGCCGTTCGGCATGCGGTATTTCAGCACGGCGTAGGTGATGCCCTGGTTGTTGAACCACGCGGCCATGTCGCGTCCTTCATGGTCCATGGCCAGGTGGCCGTAGCCCCCGCCGGGACAAGCCACGATGGCAAGTCCGTTGGGGCGTGCGGCCGGATAGACTTCGAGGGTAGGCTCGGCCACATAGAGCGGGCCGTTCTCTTCCTGGCGGGTCATGCCGTTGGTGTTCGGCGCGCCGTCCGGCCAGAGGTTCAGCATGACAGGCTGTTGCGCCTGCAGCAGGGTGGAGATGAGCAGGAGTCCTGCCGTTATCAGTCGTCTCATGATTATTCGTTGTTTAGTGACAGCTATTCAGATTCATTTGCGGAGGTGCAGGCTCGCCTTGACCAAGTAGGCGATGAGCAGCAGGTAGGCGACGAGCGAGACGACCTCGCTCAGCGGGTTTGCCGTCCAGGCGTCGTTCATCAGGTTGATGCCTCCGAACCGTAGGGCGGCGCTGACCACGCCCATCAGGGCGCCGCCGGCAATGAAGCCCGAGGCCAGGAGCGTGCCTTTCTCGCCGCGTTCCGCGTTGACCGCCGGGTCGGTAGAGCGCGTCGTGACGTACCAGTTCACCGCACCGCCTACCAGCAGCGGCAGGTTCAGTTCCAAGGGAATGAACATGCCCAGGGCGAAGGCCAAGGCAGGCACCTTGAAGTACGTGAGCGCCAAGGCCAGTACGGCGCCGATGCCGTAGAGCAGCCAGGGAGCGGACACGCCGTTCATCAGCGGGTCGATGACCGCCGCCATGGCATTGGCCTGCGGGGCGGCCAGCGCGCCGGAGGTGAAGCCGTAGGTGTCGTTCAGGATCATGATGACCCCGCCGACCGTGGCGGCCGACACCAAGGTGCCGAGGAACTTCCAGCTCTGCTGCTTCACGGGGGTGCTGCCCAGCCAGTAGCCGATCTTCAGGTCGGTGATGAAGCCGCCGGCCATCGAGAGGGCGGTGCAGACCACGCCGCCCATCACCAACGAGGCGACCATGCCGGTGGCGCCTTTCAGTCCCACGCCCACCATCACCACGGAGGCGAGGATGAGGGTCATCAGTGTCATGCCCGACACCGGGTTGGTGCCCACAATGGCAATGGCGTTGGCGGCCACCGTGGTGAAGAGGAAGGAGATGACCGCTACCAGCAGGATGGCCACGGCGGTGTGGAGCAGGTTGCCCTGCATCACGTCGAAGTAGAAGAAGAGGGTGATGAGGACGAGGGTCGCGATGGAGCCGATGGCGATGACCTTCATGGGCAGGTCCTTCTGGGTGCGGGCCACCAGGGTGTCGGCCTTCTTGCCGCCCATTTCCTTGGCCGCCAGTCCCACGGCGCTCCGGATGATGCTCCAGGAGCGGAAGATGCCGATGATGCCGGCCATGGCGATGCCGCCGATGCCGATGCTCTTGGCATAGTTGGCGAAGATCTGCTCAGGCGCCATCTCGGCCACGGTCTGGGTGAGGGCCGGGTTCCAGTCGTTCAGCACGCTGTCGCCCCACAGGAGCGCCATGCCCGGCACGATGACCAACCACACGGCCAGCGAGCCGGCGCAGATGATGGCGGCATACTTCAGGCCGATGATGTAGCCCAGTCCCAGCACGGCGGCGCCGGTGTTGATCTTCAGCACCACCTTCGCCTTGTCGGCCAGGGTTTCGCCCCAGCCGCAGACACGGGTGGTGAAGTTCTCGTTCCACCAGCCGAAGGTGGCCACGATGAAGTCGTAGAGTCCGCCGATGACGCCGGCCACCAGCAACGGCTTGGCCTGGCTGCCGCCCTTCTCGCCCGACACGAGCACCTGGGTGCTGGCCGTCGCTTCGGGGAAGGGATACTCGCCGTGCTTCTCGCTGACGAAATACTTGCGGAAGGGAATCAGGAACAGGATGCCCAGCACGCCGCCCAGCAGGGAGCTGATGAACATCTGCAGGAAGTTGACGGTCATCTCGGGGTATTTGGCCTGCAGGATGTAGAGGGCGGGCAGGGTGAAGATGGCGCCTGCCACGATGACTCCCGAACAGGCGCCGATGGACTGGATGAGCACGTTCTCGCCCAGCGCGCTCTTGCGCTTGGCGGCGCTGGACACGCCGACGGCGATGATGGCGATGGGGATGGCGGCCTCGAACACCTGGCCGACCTTCAGGCCGAGGTAGGCGGCGGCCGCCGAGAACAGGATGGCCATGGCCACGCCCCACAGCACGGACCAGGCGTTCACTTCGGGGTAGGTCTTGTCGGGCGACATCAGCGGACGGTAGGTCTCGCCGGGCTTCAGGGGACGGAACGCGTTCTCGGGCAGTCCCGTCATTTTTTCATTGTCTTCTGTCTTCATAGGGGGAGGGATAAAGGGTATGTAAAAAAAGGGAACACAAAGACACGCGGGCAGGAAATAGTTGTTCCCTTGTCCCGGGTGCCTTTGTGTTCAGGTTAGTCAGTCATCACACTGGGTGAAGGGTCACTTCTTGACGCACAGCATGTCGCCGGTGATCTTCTGGAACTTGTCCTGGTCGGCCTTGCGGATGCGGATGGCGCCGTCGTTCCAGTTGGAAGGCCAGCCGCCGATGATGTGGCCCAGGAAGACCGCCTTCACGGGGTGCAGGCCCTTGGCCAGGGCCACGGAAGCGTCCTTGCGTGAGAAGCGTTTCACTTCGCCGCCGTTGTTGATGAGCAGCTTGCCGTCAATCCACACTTCTTCCAGCTCGGAGCTGAAGTAATAGACACCGTCCTCGGGGATGTTCACGTAGCCGGTGGCGATGGCGGCGTACTGCTTCACGCCCCGCATCGACTCGGGCGACGGGGTCTGGTTGGTCAGCTCGCGGGTCTGCTGGATGAGCTTCGTCTCGCGCGGCTGCACGTTGGCCTTCTCGAAGTCGGCCACGTTCAGGAACATGCCGTCATAGATGTCCATGCTCAGGCCGGGCACGGTGCCTTCCACGGTCTCGGCAGGTGCCAGTGCCTGTTTCTCCACCGTGATGGTGCGCACGGGGCTGAGCTTGCCCGAAGGCAGTGCGGTGGCGATCTTCAGCGTACCGCTTTCCGTAAAGGTGATGGGTGCGGTGTATTCGGTGGAAGCGGCGGTCGGTTCGGAGCCGTCGAGGGTATAGACCATCTTTGCCGGACGTGTGGTCTTGAACTCCAGCGATGTCTGGTCGGTGAAGGCAATCACGTTGCAGGAGCCCTTCGGCTGTTCAGGCTGCGGGATGTGGTAGTTGATGCCATACTGGTCCAGACGGACGTAGGCGTTGTTGATGCGGCGTTCGAAGTCGGCGTAGTCCTTCCGTTCGTCGGGGGTCCAGCCGATTTCGGCGATGGCGATGATGCGCGGGAACGAGCGGTAGTCGCGGAGGGCTTCCGTGTACATGTATTCCGCCCAGCAGTTGCCCTGCACGCCCAGCACATATTCAGCCTTGCCCATAGTGGCCAGGGTGTCGGGCATCGGGTTGTAGCTGTAGGTCTTCTCCAAGGTGGTGTAGCCGCCGATGGATACCGGCTCCAGCTTCGAGTCGCCCTGGTAGTGGTCCAGGTACATGCCGTTTCCGCCCGGGGTCATGATGACGCTGTGGTCCATCAGCGCGGCGGCGATACCGCCTTCCTCGCCTCTCCACGACATCACGGTAGCCGAGGGAGCCAGTCCGCCTTCCAGGATTTCGTCCCAGCCGATGATCTTCTTGCCCTTCGTGGCGAGGTATTTCTCCATGCGCTGGATGACGTAGCTCTGCAGGCGCTCTTCGGCCGTGTGCTTCTTGTCCCCCTTCAGGCCTTCCTGACGGATGCGCTGCTGGCAGAGCGGGCAGGCCTTCCAGCTGCTCTTGGGACATTCGTCGCCGCCGATGTGGAAGTACTCGCTCGGGAAGAGGGGCACCATCTCGTCGATGACGTCTTCGAGGAACTTGAACATGTCTTCCTTACCCGGACACATCACGATGTCCTCCACGCCCCAGATGACGCGCGGGTCGTGCTGCTCGCCCTTGCACGAGAGTTCGGGGTAGGCCGAGATGGCTGCCATCTCGTGGCCGGGGATTTCCAGTTCGGGAACGATGGTGATGAAGCGGTCGGCCGCGTACTTCACGATGTCCTTCACCTCTTCCTGGGTGTAGAAGCCGCCGTGTTCCGTGCCCTCACCGTCGATGCGCTTCGAACCGATTTCGGTCAGTTTCGGATATTTCTTGATTTCGATGCGCCAGCCCTGGTCTTCGGTGAGATGCCAGTGCAGACGGTTTACCTTGAAGAGGGACAGCACGTCGATGTAGCGCTTGATGTTCTCCACCGGCATGAAATGACGGCACGGGTCGATCATCATACCGCGGTAGCCGAAGCGGGGTTCGTCCTTCACGCTGACAGCGGGAGCCGTCCAGGCGATGCCGCTGACCTTCGACGCGCTTTCCACCTCGGCGGGGAGCAGCTGCAGGAAGGTCTGCATGCCGTAGAACAGGCCCTGTGCGGTCTTGCCGGTTACGGTCACTCCCTGTGCGTTCACGTCGAGGGTGTAGCCTTCATCGTTCGTGTCGAGGGAGGGGTCGATGCTGAGGCTGATGTTGCCTTGGTCGGCCACGCTGATGGAATAGCCGGTGGCGGTCTTCAGCTTGTTGGCGAAGAACTCGGCGATGGTCTTGGCCTCGGGCGTGGTGGCGCCCAGGGTGGTGCTGCCGGTCAAGGTGAACTGTCCGTCCTGCTGCGTGAGCTGCTGTGGGAGCGGGATGATGTGGATGCCTTCGTTGTAAGGCTTCACTTCGCCGGGCTGGCTGCATCCGGCGAGGAAGCAGAGGGCGAAGCCGGCGCATAGTGCGCTGAAAAAGTTTTTCTTCATCTGATAGTAGGTTATTAGTTAGTAAGTTTCCAAAGGTACGGCTTTTTTCTGACAGTGCAAGCACTCTTTCCTGTTTTTTTCATGCAAAACGGGTTTGTAACACGTTTGTAACATCTATGACACACCCTTATCACATGCTTTGGCGAACTTTGCGCCGGAAACAGATACCTATTTATATAGACAACCCATGAGGAAGACAGGAAAGCTATGGCCGCTGCTGTTGTTGGCCGCTGTGGCGATGCAGCCGATGCAGGCGCAGGAAACGAGTGAGGTCCGGCAGCCGGACATCCACGGGACGGTCCGTGGCAAGTATGAATACCAGCCCGAGAACGGGACCGGACGGTTCGAGGTGCGCAACGCGCTCTTCAGCCTGAGCGGGAAGGTGACGCCTTACACCGCCTACAAGGCCGAGATTGACATCTCGGACGAGGGGGCGATCAAGATGCGCGACGCTTATGTGAGCTTCACGCCCGTCAAGCCGTTCCAGTTCACCATCGGCCTGATGCGGGTGCCGTTCACCATCGACGCGCACCGCTCGCCCCACCTGCAGTACTTCGCCAACCGCTCGTTCATCGCCAAGCAGGTGGGCAACGTGCGCGACGTGGGCGCGAAGGTGGGCTATCGTTTCAACGGCGAGGTGCCTGTGCAGCTGGAGGCCGGACTGTACAACGGTTCGGGACAGACGGCCCAGAAGGACTACTGGACGAAGCAGCTCAACTTCTCCACCAAGGCGCAGGTCTTCCTGCCCCAGGGCTTCTGCCTGACCCTCGGCGTGCAGAAGGTGCATCCGGCCACCGTGTCGGTCTATCTGTACGACGCCGGTGTCTATTACCACAGCTATCACTGGCACATCGAGGCCGAATACCTGCGCAAGCACTATGCGCACGGCGCTTTCGGGGCCGTGAACGCCTTCGACGGTTTCATCAACTACGACCATCACCTGCGCAAGGGGATGTTCCGCAAGGTCTCCTTCCTGGCCCGCTATGACTTCATGGGCGACCATAACGACGGTAAGCTGGACGAGGAAGGACGGCTGAAGCTGACTGACTGCAAGCGCCACCGCCTGACGGGGGGCGTCACACTCAGCCTGGCCAAGCCGTTCATCTCCGACATCCGCATCAACTACGAGAACTATTTCTACCGCCGGAACGCTGTCGCCAAAGTGTCGGAACAGGACAAGATTGTCATCGAGTTCATGACACGGTTCTGACGGTAGGGTGGGGCGGTGGTGCGGACCTTCAGAACCGCACCAGGATGCGGAACACCTGGCCGGGTGCTTCCGCCCACTGCCGCATGGCGTCGGCCGCCTCTTCGGGGGCCGCCTCGCGGCTCACCAGCTCATCGACCGGACAGGTGCCGCGCTCCAGGTAATGGATGACGGCGCGGAAGTCCGAGGGAAGGGCGTTGCGCGAGCCACGGATGTCCAGCTCCTTCTGCACGAAGAACTTGGTCTGGAACGACACCTCCGTCTTGGCGTAGCCGATGCAGACTACCCGTCCGGTGAAGGCCACTTCGTCCACGGCCATCTGGTAGGTCGGCGCGCTGCCCACGGCCTCAATCACCACGTCCGGCCCGAAGCCTGAGGTCATTTCCAAGAGGCGGGCATGCACGTCTTCCGTGCGTGTGTTGAGGGTGTACGAGGCTCCGAGACGGCGGGCCAAGGCCAGCTTCTCGTCGTCGATGTCGGCGGCCACCACCGTGGCGCCCCGCTGGGCCGAGCGGACGATGGCGCCCATGCCCACCATGCCGCAGCCGATGACCAGCACCACGTCAATGTCGGTCACCTCGGCCCGTGAGACGGCATGGAAGCCCACACTCATCGGCTCCACCAATGCGCAGGTGCGTGGGGTCAGCAGTCCGGCGGGAATCACCTTCTCCCACGGCAGCACAATCGACTCCCGCATCGCGCCGTCGCGTTGCACGCCCAGGGTCTGGTTGTGCTGGCAGGCGTTGGGCCGTCCGTTGCGGCACGAGGCGCACTTGCCGCAGTTGGTGTAGGGGTTCACTGTCACCGTCATGCCGGGACGCAGCCCTTCGGGCACGTCAGCGCCCACTTCTTCGATGACACCGCCCACCTCGTGTCCGGGGATGACGGGCAGCTTCACCATCGGGTTCCGTCCTAAGTAGGTGCTCAGGTCGGAGCCGCAGAAACCTACATATTCCATTCGTACCCGTACCTCGTCCGGTCTCAATGCTTCGGTGGGTGCGGGAAGGTCGATGAGCGCCAGCTGGCGCTCGCCTAAGATTTGTATCGCTTTCATTCTGACATATTTTTTATATAAGGTAATTCAATCAGGGGGTCCAGTCCGTAGAAGCGGCGGGCGTTCTCGCCGAGGAAGAGCCGCTTGTCCTCCTCGCTCAGCTCGCGGCTTTTCAGGACAAAGTCGTACGACATCCGGTAGGTGATGGCCGTGATGGTGCGTGGGTAGTCGCTGCCCCACATCAGCTTGTCCATGCCTACCCAGCCGGCGGCCTCGTGCAGGCTGCGGATGGCCGAGGGGAAGGGGTAGAACTCGTCGTTGTAGAGCCAGGTGATGCCTCCGGCCTCCACCCGCACGTTCTCGCCCAGCAGGGCCAGCTTCACCTGGCTCTCGAACGAGGGGGTCGTCACCATGCCGAAATGGCCGATGGCGACTTTCAGCCGTGGGCACTCGCGGATGACCTCCGCCATCTCGGCAATCTGCCGTTCGTCATCGGCCAGGCACATCGACAGTACCATGCCTTCTGTCTCCATCAGCCGGAACATCGGCAGCAGGTCGGTCAGCGGCAGGGTCAGCCGGTGGCCGGGCACGGCGATGCCTTTCAGTCCTGCCTTCCGTGCCGCTTCCGCCTCTTCCCTCGTGAGGGCCATGCCCATGCAGAAGAAGCGGTCGGGCCATTGCCGTTGCACCTGCTGCAGGTAGTCGTTCTGGTTGCCGTCGATGACCTCCTGCACCACTACGGCGGCGGACACCTGCGCGTAGTCCATGTTCGAGAGGAACACTTCGGCGGTGTTCCGTCCGTCAATCAGGAACGGGGGCAGCATCTGCCGTTCCTCGCCGAGGAACAGCGAGCGAGAGCCGTTGGGCGACAGTGTCCGCACTGCCTGTCCGTTCACGGTCGTGTCCTGCCTCAGCCACAGGTGGCTGTGCGCGTCAATGATTCTCAGTGTATCCATAGGGCTACGTGTGTCAGCTGTTTTTCCATCTTACGCGCAACTGGTCGCCGATGATTTCCTGCACCTTCTTCACCAGTTCCGGGTCGATGGGTTCGTTTACGTAGGCGATGTTCTTCCGCACGTTCGCGGGGCTGGCGCTGCTGAAGAGCGTGGAGGCGATGCGCGGGTTGAGGCAGGTGGAGTACTGCACGGCCAGCTTGTCGATGGGGTAGCCTTGCTGCTCGCAGTAGGCCGCTGCCCGCGCGCAGGCTTCCTTCAGCGATGCGGGAGCCGGATGCCAGTCGGGCGCGCCCCGGGTGGAGAGCAGGCCCATGGAGAACGGCGAGGCGTTGATGACTCCGATGCCGCGCTCCTCGAAGAAGTCCAGGAACTCCACCAACAGGTCATCGTTGAGGCAGTAGTGGCAGAAGTTCAGCACGCTCTCCACGGTGCCCTCTTCCGAGTGCTCGATGACCCAGCGGAGGTTCTCCGGCTGCAGGTCGGTGATGCCCACGTGGTCCACCACGCCTTCCTGGCGCAGCTCCACCAGTGCGGGCAGCGTCTCTTCCACGACCTGCCGCAGGTCGGCGAACTCCACGTCGTGCACGTTGATGAGGTCGATATGGTCGATGTGCAGCCGTTCCATGCTCTCGTACACACTCTCCTTGGCACGGCGGGCCGAGTAGTCCCAGAGGTTCACGCCGTCCTTGCCGTAGCGGCCGACTTTGGTCGAAAGGTAATACTTGTCGCGCGGCAGTTCCTTCAGGGCCTTTCCCAGTACGGTCTCCGCTTTCAGGTGTCCGTAGTAGGGCGACACGTCGATGAAGTTGATGCCTCCTTCGAGGGCGGCGGAGACGGCCTCGATGCCTTCCTGCTCGCGGATGCTGTGGAACACGCCTCCAAGGGACGATGCGCCGAATCCTAACTGGGAGATCCGCATGCCCGTTTTTCCTAATTCATTGTATAGCATAGTCTGTTCATTAGATGGGTTCTGTCGTGCAAAGATAGTCCGATTCCGGCGGACGGGCGTGTGAAAATACAGGCGTGGAATGGGAGAATTTCGACCGATTGCCTGCCTGGCAGGGATTCTGGCGGTGAGGAGGACAAAAAATCGGTAACCATCGGTAGATTGTCGCTTTCTTTTCCTATCTTTGCGCCGTACCAATTACGAAGAAAGACATGAACTACCCCATCGACGAACTGCACCTGTTCACGCTGAACGTCGGCTTTGCCTACCACAACGCCGACTGGAACTGGAAGAACGTGCGCAGTCCTTTCGCCCGTCTGTACTTAGTCACCGAGGGCGAGGCCAGTGTACAGCTCCCTTCGGGCGAGTATCCCGTCACGCCCGGTCACCTGTATTTCATACCGGCCTTCACGACCCACAACTATGTCTGTGGCTCCACGTTCGCCCACTACTACCTGCACATCTACGAGAAGCGGGACGAGGGGGCGGGCATCCTCGACGAGTGGGACTTGCCCTTCGAGGTCGCTTCGTGCCAGCAGGACCTGGAGCTGCTGCAGCGGCTGGCCCATCTCAATCCTTTCCTGAAGCTGCCGCGCTCCAATCCGGAGGCGTACGACAACCAGCAGACGCTGGTCAGCAACTTCCAGCTCAACGTGCGCCGTCCGTTCTGTGACAAGGTGGAGTCGAGGGGCATTCTCTTCATCCTGCTCTCCCGCTTCCTGAAGTACGCCACGCCGCGTGCCGACGTGGCCGACAGCCGCATCCGCCAGGTGCTGGTCCATATCCGTCGGCACATCGGCGAGTCCCTCGACCTGGACGAGTTGGCCGAACTGGCCTGCATGTCGAAGGACCATTTCATCCGGACATTCAAGAAAGAGGTGGGGGAGACCCCGAACGTGTTCCTTGTCAACCGCAAGATGGAGGAGGCCGAGCTGCTGCTCGTCACCACGGACTGCTCCGTCAAGCAGGTCGCCCTCCGGCTGGGCTACGAGGACGGCTCTTACTTCAACAAACTGTTCAAGAAATACGCGGGGATGACCCCACAACAGTACCGCGAGGCGCACTGGAGGTGAGGGAAGGAAACGCTTTCCCTCGGAGGAAGACGGTAGGCCGGAAGGGGCTCGCTCAATTGTCACTGGGCCTCGAAAGGACAGTCCGGAAGGGGGTTGCGCCCGGAATAATCAGCTAAAAAAAGAGCGTCTGACATTGTGGAATGTCAGACGCTTAAAATCGGAGTGTGGAGCATACAGGACTCGAACCTGCCACCTCTTGACTGCCAGTCAAACGCTCTAGCCAGATGAGCTAATGCCCCATTGTCAAGTATCCTTTTCTTTAGGATTGCGCTGCAAAGGTAAGGGCTTTTTTCGAATCCCGCAAGCGTTTTCCGAAATATTTTCGGAAAATCCTTCATTTTTCTGGGAAAAGCCGTACTTTTGCCCTTGCAAACCCCAAATAACAAGGAAATGGAATTAGAAATTCGCAAGGCGGAACTGCAAGACCTGGACCGCCTGATGGAGATATTCGACCATGCCCGGCGCTTCATGGCTGCATCGGGCAATCCTCACCAGTGGATCAACGGCTATCCGCAGCGGGAGTACATCGAGCGCGAGATTCGCGAAGGGCATTGCTACGTCTGCCGCACCCCTGAGGGCAGGACAGTGGCCACCTTCTGCTTCTTGCCCAGTCCCGACCCATTCTACGACCGCATCGATGACGGGCAATGGCTCAACGACGAGCCCTACTGGGTCATCCACCGGTTGGCTTCCGACGGCACGGTGAAGGGCATCGGAGCGGTCTGCATCGACTGGTGCGCCCGGCGTTGCGGCAACCTCCGCATCGACACGCATGCCGACAACCTCGTGATGCAGCGGCTGGCCGAGCGGTGCGGTTTCCGCCGTTGCGGCATCGTGTATGTGGCCAACGGCACTCCCCGCATCGCCTACCAGCGGGTGGCCGAAGCCGGTCCGCTGCCGGACACTGTCCGTACGGAAGGAGGTGCGCGATGAAGAAACCGAAATGGGAATTCCAAGTGCCCGGCGGTGCCGAGAAGGTGCTGCTCCACACCTGTTGCGCTCCCTGCTCGTCGGCCATCATCGAGTGCCTGCTGCAGCACGGCGTGCGTCCCGTCATCTACTACTGCAATCCCAACATCTATCCCGAGGAGGAATACCTCATCCGCAAGAACGAGTGTACCCGCTACGCCCAGTCACTGGGACTCGACATCGTGGACGCCGACTACGACCATGCCGCCTGGCTGCAGGCCGTGCGTGGACTGGAGGACGAGCCGGAACGGGGAGGACGCTGCCTGCAGTGCTTCCGGATGCGTCTGCAAGCTACGGCCCGCTACGCCCACGAGCACGGCTTCTCCCTCATCACCACGACCTTGGCCTCTTCGCGCTGGAAGAGCTTAGAGCAGATCAACGAGGCGGGCCGTCAGGCCGTTTCGCCTTACCCCGATGTGGTGTGGTGGGAGCAGAACTGGCGCAAGGGAGGGCTCAGCGAGCGGCGGGTGGCCATCATCAAGGAGTATGGCTTCTACAACCAGCAGTATTGCGGCTGCGAGTTCAGCTGCCGGAAGTTGGAAAGCTCGGAATAATTCACTACTTTTGCCTAAAGTTGTACCTTAATTAAATATTCTTATCCATGAAACGGAACCATCAGCAGTGGGCCACTGTTCTTTGCCTCGCCACAGCGGCGATGCCGATTGCGGCAGTTACCCCTACCACAGCGGCCGGTCCTTCGGAGGCCGCCTCCCTGTCTGCCGCCCAGCAGCAGGACACGCAGCGTTCCACGGCACCCATCACCGGTGCCGTGCGCATGAACCCTACCACCATCGAACTCATTTACGCCGACCAGCAGCGGGCCACGCTCGACTTCTACGGCGAGAACATCTTCCGCCTCTTCCAGGACCCCCAGGGAGGCATCGTGCGGAATCCGGAGGCTGTTCCGCCCGCACAGATTCTGGTGGACCAACCCCGTAAGGAGGTGGGACAGCTTCAGCTGACCGACACCGACGGACGCATCACCATCGAGACTGATGTATTGCGGGTGGACATCGACAAGCGGACTTCCCGGTTTGCCCTCACCGACAAGCGCACCGGACGGGAGGTGGCTGCCGCTACCGCCGCTCCCGAGTTCGACCAGCGTCGCGTCACCTTGCGGCTGGCCGAGCAGACCGACGAGTACTTCTACGGCGGAGGTGTGCAGAACGGCCGCTTCTCGCACAAGGGAAAGAAAATCAAGATTGTCAACACGAACCAGTGGACCGACGGCGGTGTGGCGTCGCCCACGCCTTTCTATTGGTCCACAGCCGGTTACGGATTGATGTGGCATACCTTTGCCCAGGGCCATTACGACTTTGGCGCCACTCGGGCCGGCGAGGTGGTCCTCTCGCACGACGACACGTACCTCGACGTGTTCCTCATGGTGGACGAGACGCCGGTGGCCTTGCTCAACGACTTCTACCAGCTCACCGGTCATCCGGTGCTGCTGCCCAAGTTCGGGTTCTACGAGGGGCACCTCAACGCCTACAACCGCGACTACTGGAAGGAAGACGAGAAAGGAATCCTCTTTGAGGACGGCAAGAAATACAAGGAAAGCCAGAAGGACAACGGCGGCACCAAGGAGTCGCTCAACGGCGAGAAGAACAACTACCAGTTCTCCGCCCGCGCCGTCATCGACCGTTACGCCGCCCACGACATGCCTTTCGGCTGGCTGCTGCCCAACGACGGCTACGGGGCGGGGTATGGCCAGATGGCCACCCTCGATGGCAACGTGCAGAACCTGAAGGAACTGGGCGACTATGCCCGGCAGCGCGGCGTGGAGATTGGGCTCTGGACCCAGTCGGACCTTCATCCCAAGAAAGGCATCGAGGCCCTGTTGCAGCGCGACATCGTGAAGGAGGTCCGCGACGCGGGCGTGCGGGTGCTCAAGACCGACGTGGCCTGGGTGGGCGACGGCTATTCCTTCGGACTGAACGGGGTGGCCGACGTGGCCCAGATCATGCCGTACTATGGCAATGACGCGCGTCCCTTCATCATCTCCCTCGACGGATGGGCGGGCACCCAGCGCTACGCCACCATCTGGTCGGGCGACCAGACCGGCGGCGAGTGGGAGTACATTCGTTTCCACATCCCCACGTATATCGGTTCCGGACTTTCCGGACAGCCGAACATCACCTCCGACATGGACGGTATCTTCGGCGGACAGAACGTGCCTGTCAACGTGCGCGACTTCCAGTGGAAGACCTTTACGCCGATGCAGCTCAACATGGACGGATGGGGCTCCAATCCCAAGTATCCCCACATCCTCGGCGAGCCCGCCGCCTCCATCAACCGCTGGTACCTCAAACTGAAGTCTGAGCTCATGCCCTACGCCTACAGCATCGCGCACGAGGCCATTGACGGACAGCCCATGATGCGGGCCATGTTCCTCGACAAGGCCACCCCCTTCACCCTTGGCACCGCCACGCGCTACCAGTACCTCTACGGCCCGTTCCTCCTTGTGGCCCCCATCTACCAGGCCACGCGCATGGACGAGCAGGGCAACGACGTGCGCGACCACATCTACCTGCCCGAAGGCAAGTGGGTGGACTACTTCACGGGACAGGTCTATGAGGGAGACCGCATCCTCAACAACTACGACGCGCCGCTCTGGAAGCTTCCCTTCTTCATCCGTCAGGGAGCCATCCTCCCAGTGACGAAGGCGCACAACCAGCCCAAGGATTGGGACCGCGGCACACGCTGTTACGAGCTCTATCCCTACGGCGTTTCCGAGTTTACCGAATACGACGATGACGGCGTGTCGCAGGCCTACCTGCGGGGCGAGTCCGCCACCACGCGCATCACCTCCGTGCAGGCAGGCGACAAGGTGGACATCACCGTGGAGCCCACCCAAGGCTCCTTTGCCGGCATGGAGACCCGCAAGGCCACGGTCTTCCGGGTCAACGTCACGGCGGCACCCAAGAAAGTCACCGTGCTGGTGGGCGGCAGGAAGGTGAAGCTCACGCCTGTCCATTCGCTCGAAGCGCTGAAGCAGGGCGAGAATGTCTATTTCTACGAGGCGGCTCCCGAGCTGAACCGCTTCTCGACTCCCGGTACCGAGATGGCGGCGCTGAAGGTGGTGAAGAACCCCTTGCTGCATGTCAAGGTGGGCGCCACCGACATCACTGCCGAGGAGGTGCGGCTGCAGTTGGCCGGCTTCGCCTACGCTCCTGCCGATGCCTTGCTGCAGAAGACCGGTGCCCTCACCGCTCCCAAGGCACAGGTGGCCGCCGAGGACATCCAGGCGTATGCCGTCACCCCTTCCTGGGAGGCAGTGCCGGAAGCCGACTATTATGAGATTGCCTTCCAGGGGATGACCTACAGCACAATCCGTGACACCCGTCTGCTGATTCCCGATTTGTCGCCCGAAACCTCCTACACCCTGCAGGTGCGGGCCGTCAATGCCGCCGGTGCGTCCGACTGGACGGAGGTCCGTGTCACGACCAAGTCCGACCCCTTGGAGTTCGCCATCCACAACATGCGGGGCATGACCACCTGCACCGACCAGCGTGGCATGCGGCTGAACCGCTTCTTCAATTTCGACGAGACCGACATGTGGCACACCGAGTGGGGCAAGACCGCCGTTCCGTTCGACCTGGTGGTCGATACCAAGTGTGTCAGCCAGCTCGACAAGTTCCAGTACCTGCCCCGTCTGGACGGTGGCAACGGCACGCTGGGCAAGGGAACCGTCTATTACAGTCTCGACAAGGTCACCTGGACCGAGGCGGGCACCTTCGACTGGACGGGCATCGACCCCAAGACCTTCTGGTTCAAGGAACGTCCGCTGGCCCGTTACGTCAAGCTGTCTGTCACCGAGGCCAAGGGTGGCTACGGTTCAGGCCGCGAGCTGTATGTCTTCCGTGTTCCGGGTACGGAGAGCTTCATCCCCGGCGACATCAACCAGGACAAGGCCGTCGATGAGAACGACCTCACTTCGTACATGAACTACACGGGGCTGCGTCGGGGCGACAAGGACTTCGAGGGCTATATCAGCAAGGGCGACCTGAACGAGAACGGCCTGATCGACGCTTACGACATCTCCACCGTAGCGGTAGAGCTGGAAGGGGGCGTGAGCGGCAGTCAGGTGCCGACGGTGGACGGTGAGTTGTCCGTGGTGGTGTCGAAGACCTTCGTACAGGCAGGCGAGGAGTTCGAGTTGCGGGTATCCGGCAAGGGACTCCGTTCGGTCAACGCGCTGAGCTTCGCCTTGCCTTACGACGCACAGCAGCTGGAATATGTCGGCATCGAGGCCAAGGGCATGAAGTATATGCGCAACCTGACCTATGACCGCCTGCATTCCAACGGCCAGAAGGCACTCTATCCTACCTTCGTCAACATCGGCTGGCAGGAGTTCCTCGAAGGCGATGCCGACCTGATGGTCATCCGCTTCAAGGCCCGGCAGTCGCTGCAGGTGAACCTGCCGGTGAAGGACATCATCCTGGTGGACAAGGACCTGAACGAGAAGCGTTGCGATGAGGTGAAGTGACAAAAAAGGCCAAGGCTGTCTTCCGACAGCCTTGGCCATAATGAGATAGCTATAGTCCGTGGGCTTACAGCAGGAAGCCCAGCAGGATACCGGCGGCTACGGCAGAGCCGATGACACCCGCCACGTTCGGACCCATGGCGTGCATGAGCAGGTAGTTGCGTGGGTCGTATTCCAGACCGATCACCTGCGAGATGCGGGCCGAGTCGGGCACGGCGGATACGCCGGCATTGCCGATGAGCGGGTTAATCTGGTTGTCCTTGGGCAATACCAGGTTGAACAGCTTCACGAAGAGCACGCCCGAGGTGGTGGCGATGACAAACGACAACGCACCCAGACCGAAGATGAGGATGGAGTCCAAGGTCAGGAACTCCGAAGCCTGGGTAGAGGCACCCACCGTCAATCCCAGCAGGATGGTGATGGTGTCAATCAGCGGGCCACGGGCGGTCTCGGCCAGACGGCGGGTCACACCGCTTTCCTTCAGCAGGTTACCGAAGAACAGCATCCCCAGCAGCGGCAGGCCGGAAGGAACGAGGAAGCAGGTGAGCAGCAGGCCCACGATGGGGAACATCACCTTCTCCGTGTGCGACACGGCACGTGGGGCCTTCATGCGGATGAGGCGTTCCTTCTTCGTGGTCAGCGCGCGCATGATGGGCGGCTGGATGACCGGCACCAGCGCCATGTACGAGTAGGCCGACACGGCGATGGCACCCATCAGGTTCGGGGCCAGCTTCGACGAGAGGAAGATGGCCGTGGGGCCGTCCGCTCCGCCGATGATGCCGATGGCGCCTGCCTGCATGGGGTCGAAGCCCAAGGTGAGGGCAATCATGTAGGCCCCGAAGATGCCGAACTGTGCGGCGGCTCCGATGAGCATCAGCTTAGGGTTCGAGATCAGGGCGGAGAAGTCCGTCATCGCCCCGATGCCGAGGAAGATGAGCGGCGGGTACCAGCCCGAGGTCACGCCCTGGTAGAGGATATTGAGCACCGAGCCCTCCTCGTAGATGCCCACCTTCAGGCCGGCCTCCATGTTGAAGGGAATGTTGCCGATAAGCATACCGAAGCCGATGGGGATGAGCAGCATCGGCTCAAATTCCTTGGCGACCGCGAGATAGATGAACACGATGCCCACCAGTATCATCACGAGGTGGCCTACGGTGGCGTTGTGCATGCCGGTGTAGGTCCAGAAGTCGGCCAGGTTGTTCTGCAGGAAACTGATGAATTCTCCCATGGCTATTCGATGATTATGAGGTCAGTACCTTCGAGAATGGATTCTCCCTTGCTCACCTTGATGGCGGTCACCTTGCCGTCGTGGTCGGCCTTGATGTCGTTCTCCATCTTCATGGCTTCGAGGATAAGCAGCGTCTGTCCGCGCTGCACGGTGTCGCCTTCGCGTACCTTGATGTCAAGGATGACACCGGGCAGGGGCGACTTGATGCCTCCCTTGGCACCGGCGGCCGGACGCGACATGATGGGGGCGGCGGGAGCGGCGCCGGCCGATGCGGGACGCACCACGGGCTTGATTTTCGGGCGTGTGCTCTCTTCCATCTCTACGTGGTAGGCAGTGCCGTTCACGGTCACCTGCACGTTGTTCTCTTCGAAGTCTCCTACGGTCACCGTGAAGTCGGTGCCGTTGATCTTATACTTATATTCTTTCATGGCAATTGTTTTCTGGGTGTCTGAAATAGAGGTTATTTACGTTGGGGTACTTGGCGCAGGTTCTGCTCCTTGCCGCTCCAGGCCGAGCCGGGGTTGTGGCGGATGGTCAGGATGCGCGGGTCGGCGTCGTGTCCGGTGCCCAGTTCCTCGTGGAGGGCCAGGGCGATGGCGGCGGCCACCTCATCGGGCACGAAGGCGGCGGCTGCCGCCTGTGCGGCGTGCTCTTCCTTGAGCTTCACCTTGTTCTTGCTGCGCGTACGGATGGAGGCACGGCCGATGAAGTAGAAGCAGGCGAAGAGCAGCAGCAGTCCGAGGAAGACGACGCTCATGGCCGAGATGGCCATGCCGATGCCCGCCGGGTCGTGCTGGCTGAACTTGTCCTTCTTGGGGTTGCCGTCGATGGTCTTGTTGTTGGTGCTGGGGGTGACGTAGCTGTCGGCAGAGCCGCCCTTCACTTCCCATTCCGTGGCGGCGTCGCTCACGCGGGCGTACGACTGGTCGGCCTTCAGCACGCCTCCGGGCAGGGTCATCTGGTCCATCAGGCGGTTGCCCGAGTCGAAGAGCCCTATCCACGTGGACTGTTCCCCCTGCAGGGTGAAGTTGGTGTGGAAGGTGCCGCGCCGGGGCGCGCCGTCCGCCCAGAACAGCGCGTGCTGGCGCGGGCGGATGTTGGTCTGGATGTCTCCCTTAGGGATGAAATAGGTCGCGGTGTCGCCGGGCGTGCAGCTGGCCTTGATGAGCCAGCCGGCCAGGTCGGCCGAGGTATAGGACTTGTTGAAGATCTCGATCCATCCGCTGTGGCAGCCGTAGTCGTCCTGGAAGTTGCTCTCGTTCGTCACGAGCACTTCGTTGAGGACGAGCTTGGTGTTCGACTCCCGTTCTCCGCAGGCACAGAGGCCGAACGTCGCGGCGAGACAGAGCAGCAGTCCCAGTTTCTGTATGTTCATGATGCTGATGTTTGGTTGATGAATACTGTTCTTGACTCCTCTCACTCGTGGTTACAACGGAATGTTGCCATGCTTCTTCGCCGGGTTCAGCAGCCGTTTGGTCTGCAGCTGTTCCAGGGCGCGGATCACGCGGAAGCGGGTGTTGCGCGGTTCGATGACATCGTCGATGTAGCCATACTTGGCGGCGTTGTAGGGATTGGCGAAAAGCTTAGTGTACTCTGCCTCCTTCTCGGCCATGAACGCCTTCGGGTCGGCGGCCTCCTTGGCCTCGCGGGCATAGAGCACTTCCACCGCTCCGGCACCGCCCATCACGGCAATCTCGGCGCTGGGCCAAGCGTAGTTCATGTCGCCCCGCAGCTGTTTGCAGCTCATCACGATGTGCGAGCCGCCGTACGACTTGCGCAGGGTGACGGTCACCTTGGGCACCGTGGCCTCGCCGTAGGCGTAGAGCAGCTTGGCGCCGTGCAGGATGACGGCGTTGTATTCCTGTCCCGTACCCGGCAGGAAGCCCGGCACATCCACTAACGATACGATGGGGATGTTGAAGGCGTCGCAGAAGCGCACGAAGCGCGCGCCCTTGCGCGAGGCGTTGCAGTCGAGCACGCCGGCCAGGAACTTGGGCTGGTTGGCCACGATGCCCACCGAGCGTCCGTTCATGCGGGCGAAGCCGATGATGATGTTCTTCGCGAAGTCACGCTGGATTTCCAGGAACTCGCCGTTGTCCACGATGGCGCCGATGACCTCGTACATGTCGTACGCCTTGTTGGGACTGTCGGGAATGATGTCGTTGAGCGCGTCCTCCAAGCGGTCCACGGGGTCCGTGCATTCCACTCTCGGCGCTTCCTCCATGTTGTTCTGCGTGATATAGCTCAGGAGCTGGCGGATGAGGGTGAGTCCTTCCTCCTCCGTGGCGGCGGTGAAGTGGGTCACGCCCGAGCGGGTGGAGTGCACGCTGGCGCCGCCCAGGTCCTCCTGGGTCACGTCCTCGCCGGTGACGGTCTTCACCACCTTCGGTCCGGTGAGGAACATGTACGAAGTGCCTTCGGTCATCAGGGTGAAGTCGGTGAGGGCGGGCGAATAGACCGCTCCTCCGGCGCAGGGGCCGAAGATGCCCGATATCTGCGGGATGACACCCGACGCCAGGATGTTGCGCTGGAAGATTTCCGCATAGCCGGCCAGGGCGTTGATGCCTTCCTGGATGCGTGCGCCGCCCGAGTCGTTGATGCCGATGCAGGGAGCGCCCATCTTCATGGCCATGTCCATAATCTTGCAGATTTTCAGCGACATGGTCTCAGAGAGCGAGCCGGCCGATACGGTGAAGTCCTGTGCGAAGACATAGACCAGCCGTCCGTCGATGGTGCCGCAGCCGGTCACCACGCCGTCGCCGGGGTAGTGCTTCTTGTCCATGCCGAAGTTGGTGCAGCGGTGTTCCACGAACATGTCCATTTCCTCGAAGCTGCCTTCGTCGAGCAGCAGGGCGATGCGTTCGCGGGCGGTGTATTTGCCCTTGGCGTGTTGTTTCTCGATGGCTTTCTCGCCGCCGCCCATGCGGGCCTTGGCGCGGAGTGCGATGAGTTCCTTTATTTTGTCAAGTTGTTTGCTCATGGTGTCGTTCAGATTTTAGTCGTTCATGGGTTCTCCTTATTTCTCGCAGAGCTCGGTCAGTACGCCGAGGGTCGATTTGGGGTGCAGGAAGGCGATGTTCAGCGCTTCGGCGCCTTTGCGCGGGGCCTTGTCGATGAGCCGCACGCCCTTCTCTTCCGCTTCGGCCAGTGCGTTGGCCACTCCGTCCTCGACGGCGAAGGCCACATGGTGCACGCCCGCTCCCCGGTTTTCGATGAACTTGGCGATGGTGCTTTCCGGACAGGTGGCCTCCAGCAGCTCGATCTTCGTCTCGCCGCAACGCAGGAAGGCGGTGCGTACCTTCTGGTCTTCCACGGTCTCGATATTGTAACAGGTCAGTCCGAGTACGTTTTCATAGTAGGGCAAGGCCTCCTCAATGCTCTTGACGGCAATGCCCAAGTGTTCGATGTGAGAAATCTTCATATCAATAATGTTTTAAAAATGGTATTATAATTTAGTTCGCTGAAAAACTCAACTGCACAAAGTAAGTGAATTTGGGCGGAAGGGCGAAACATTTTCGGCTTTTTTTTCGGTCGGAAAGGCGTGTAGGCCCGTTTTTTCGGCTCAGGCAGTGCCGTGGACCTGTCTTTGGGCAGTGCTGTTGCCATTTTGCCGGCTCCGCGCCCGGAGCGGGAGAGGGGAAGGGGGCTTACAGATAAATGCGGATGAGGAGCCGGTTGAGCCAGTCCCAGCGGAGCTTGAACCAGCGGCGGCTGCTGAGCTGCTTGCCGCCGAAGCGCAGGATGAAGTCGCGGTAGCCGAACTGCCGGAAGGGGAGGCCCGCGTTGATGAACTCGAACCGTTCGTAGCCCTGCTCCATTGACCAGGTGATGGCTTTCCACACCGCCAGCACGCCGGGATAGTGGAGGGGGAACGACTTGCGCAGTCCGCCGGAGAACATCAGGTAGGCCTTCTGGCCCGAGAACAGGCAGACGGACCCGCCGATGATGCGTCCCCGGTAGCGCACTAAGAAGATGCGGCTCAGCCGCTGGCCCGAGGGATGCCGCTGCAGGGCGAGGAAGAAGTCCTCCTCCGGCAGGTGCCGGTGCAGCTTGGGCGAGTAGTAGTGCTTCAGCAGGGCGAAGAAGGTGTGGATGTCCTCCTCGTTGTCCGCCACCTCCATCACAGCCCCTTTCCGGAGTCCGCGGGCGATCTGCCGCTTGCGCGAGTTGCTCATCCACTCCTGCAGCTTTTCCGGTCGCAGCGTGTTCTGCACGCGCAGCCATTTGATGGCGAAGTAGCCGTTCTGGCGGAAGTAGCGGTAGCCGAAGAGCGGCTCCTCCAGGTTGCGGAACTCCAGCAGGAACGACCGTTCGGTGAAGATGCGGGTGAAGTAGGCGAGGAGCTCGCTGAAGATGTCCTCCCGGCGGTGGGGCGAGGGGAAGTACTCGCCCGTGCCGTAGAGGTAGGTGGTCGTGGTCACGAAGGGCAGCAGCCGGAAGGTGGGGCGGGTGATGCAGAGCAGCTTGCCGATGACCTGGCCGTTCTCGCTGGCGACAATCAGCACAGGACGGTAGCCCGGTGTCTGTTCCAGCACCTGGAACAGCTCCGTGGAATGGAAGACATTGGTGCCCGGCAGGGGCGGGATGTCTTCCGAACGCTCGTAAGTGGTCAGCCGTATTGCCATGTCTTGTCTCCTCCTTCCTTCAAGTGCTTGCTGTGGGCGGGCTCAGAACGCGTAGCCGAACCCGATGTTCACGTAAATGGGATACATCGCGAAGGTGATGGTCTGGAAGTCTTTCTGGAAGATGTCGTTCAGGCCCCAGCTCAGGTCGGCGTGAACGTTGAGGTGCTTGAACGCCCGCCACGTCACCCCTGCCTGCACGCCCCACTGCAGGGTGCGCAGGTCGTCGGAGAAGTCGTAGGGGGCGGTGCTTTCGCCCTCGAAGTTCACCTTGTTGCCCGTGGGGTCCCCCTCGCGCAGGTAGCCGTCATAGACGTAGCCTGAGAAGTCGCCGCTCGTCTGGATGGAGAGGTAGGGTCCCGCGCTCACGCGCACCCGGTCGCTGGCCCGCCAGGCGGCCAGCAGGGGCACGCTGACGAGCGAGGACCGGTACTTGGTCTGCACCCGGCCGGTCCAGTTGCCCTTCATGCGCTCGCCGCCGTCGCCGATGATTTCCATGCTGTAGTTCTTGGTGCGTGCCTTGGCCTCCATGCCCTTGTTCTCCAAGCGCACGCCCACGATGACGCCCCACTTCCGCCGTTCGCCCCACCACTTCACGAGGTCGCCCTCGATGGCCAGGTTGATGTTCGGCGAGTAGCCCGTCAGGGCGCGTATCTCCTCGGGGAGCGGCAGGGGGCTGGCGCCGCCCACGTTGATGCCGGCCTTTATCTCGTACTCCAGCCCGTAGGCTTCGGAGCGTACGAGGGTCTGGTTGCGGTCCTGCTGGGCGTGGAGGGCAGTGCCCGCTCCGGTGACGGCCAGCAGGAAGGCCGTCGCTATGCGTCTTTTCATGTTCCTTGTCTTGTTCATGGTGTCCCGTTTCATGGTTCGTAACCCAGTTCCACTTCATCGACCAGCAGCGTGCTGCCCGGCGCGCCCTCGAAGTAGTCGCCGCGCAGGCTCGACGCGAAGACGATGGTCAGGTTGTAGCCGCCGGCGGCCAGCTTCACCGGGTCGATGGTCTTGCCCGGCCGATAGACGAAGGGCAGGTCGAACTCCGTCCACTCGTCGGTCTCGTGCGCGTCGCTGATGACCGCCGTCGAGACAATCTGCTCGTTATCCTCGTCCAGCACGTTGGTGCCGTCCAGCAGGCGGTTGTCCTCGGTGTTCTCGTAGAGCACGGCGTAGATATTAAAGATGTCCTTCCTTCCGGGGATGGGCTTCAGCTTGTCCTTGGCCGTCTTGTCCAGCTCGTAGAACGTCTCGCCGGAGCGGTACTTGTACCAGCCGTGCAGGTAGGTGGGCACCTTCTCGTACTGCAGGCCGAACTGTGTGGCCGTCAGTGCGTTCTTCAGCGCGTTGCCCACGTTGAAGGTGCCGAGGAAGAGGTTCCCCGAGGCGATGGGCATGTTCACGCTGCTGCCCAACGAGCCGGTCTTGCGGGTGACCAACTTCACGCACTTGCCGCTCTTGCCCTCCGCCCACTGGTAGGTGGGGAACAGCTCGGGAGTCTGGATGGTGTAGTCCGTCAGCGCGTAGCCCGGGTTGGCGCTGGCCCAGGCCAGCCGCTCCTTGCCTTCGTCGTCCGTCTCGTAGAAGATGTGGTACTTGCCGTTGCCGCCCAGGCGGACATCCTCGAAATGGTAGAACGTGCCGATGGCGCTCGTGCTGCTCACCTCGATGCGGTAGCGGCGCTGCCACTGCCCGTCCTCGGAGGTGACGGTGTAGAGCTGCGGCGTGCGGAAGTTGCGCGGCGTGCCGCTGGGCGGTTCCACGGTGGCGCCTGCGGTCAGTTCCAGCTCCGGTGCCAGCCGGGTGATGTCCGTGCCCTTCTTCACGTAGAGCGTGATGGGGTAGAAGGCCGTCCCGTCGGTGCCGTACACCGCGTCGCCGAACTCCGCCTCACGGTTCAGCGCGTCCCCCTGCAGGGTGACGCGCTCAATGTCCGCTTCGGTGTTCAGCGCCTCGTCCTGGATGCACGAGGCCCCCGCAAGGGCCAGGGGCAGGACGAGGAGCCGGTAGTCCATCCATCGTTGAAGTCTGCTCATACGCCTTACTTTTGGAAGCCCAGTCCGACGGCGAACTCAGCCGTATTCTCGTTCCACACTGTCTCGAGATCGGTGAACTTCTCTAAGCCGAGAATGCCCATCGCTATCTGCAAATACATGGCTGTCTCTGCGTCGGCCTCTTTCAGCAGCTCGTCATACTTCGCCTGGAGCTGGGGCAGGAAGGTGAGCAGGAGGGGCATGAAGGGGCTCACCATGCCCTTGTCGGCATAGAGTCGCAGGCCGCCGTTGCCGTCTAAGGTGTATTTCAAGGGCACGCCGTTGGTCATCCAGCCGGCCACCTGACGGATGAGCTGCGGGTCAATGACGCTCAGGTCGATGCCGGCCTGTTGTCCGAAGCCGGCCAGCAACCCCTTCAGCTCTTCGTCGCTCAGTCCGTTCAAGGCCTGGAGCACACCCATGATGGCGTCGATGTTCTCGGTCAGGGAGGGGTCGTTCTGGTCCGTGGCGGCCTGCTGCAGGATTTGCACGAGGTTCGGTACGAGGTAAATCTGTCCGTCCTTGGCGTACCACTGCATCAGGTTCTTCGGCGAGGTGAGCCATTCCCGGGTTGCCGGTGCGGTCTGATAGGCTTCCAGCTTGCCCATCATCCACTGCAGCATGTCCTCCTCCTCTTCGCTGTCCGCGCCGGTCACGATGTCCGGATAGTAGCGGGCGGTCAGGTTACCGTCTTCGGTCAGGGTGATGCCGTTCAGCACTTCCGCCATCAGGTGCGAGCCTAACAGGGTGCCCAGCTTGGAGATGTTGCCGCCGTTGGTTGCCTGGTCGTTCACAGCCGTCCAGACGATGCGCACGGGAGCATAGTCGGAGTAGTTGACATCCGACCATCCCACCGGTGTGCCGATGGTGGTCGCCAATGGCCATTCGCCCGTCAGTCCGCCCTGGGCTTCCACACCCAGTTTCACGGTGACCTCCAGGGACAACGCGCCGTTCTGGAACTGTCCGTTGCCCTTCACGGTCGTGCCGGCGGCAGTAGTGGTCTCGAAGGTGAAGGCCCCTTTCTGCGGATAGACACCCGGCACGCTCAGCGCCGGTTCACCGGGTACCACGCCCGCGAGGGTCAGCACCGGTACGTTCTGCGCTACGCTGTAGGCCACCGTCTTACCCAGCATCGGCACGCCGCTGTAGTTCAGGCTCAGGGTGCTGCCCGAGTAGGCACCGAGGTGGAAGGCCGCACCGTCGGCGGAGATGTCTGCCTTCACCGTGCCGTCCTGAGTGATGGTACCGTTGGCCGTTACCTTCAGTAATGCTACGGTGGCCTGGTTGCGTTCCGTGGCTCCTTCGGGGAGCGCGTTCACGTCGGCCTGTCCCGAGAAGCGGAAGCTGCCGTCGGTCTGCTCTTCCAAGCTCACGTTGACAGGAATGGAGGGATAGCCCGGCACCACGTTCTTCAGGGTCAGCACGCCTGCCGTGGCATTGTTGACGGTCAGTTGCACGCTGCCCTCGCTTAGGGTGGTTCCGTTCAGGGTCAGGTTGGCCTTCGCGCCGCTGATTTCAGTCTGGGGAAGCTGTTCCCAAGCGTTTACGTCATCGTCATCGCTACAAGCGGTGAACAGACAGAGCGTGCAGGCGAGGGCCAGCGGATAGAGATACTTCTTTTTCATGTTTCCAAATTTTAGTTTAACAATTGTGTTATTCAGTGAATGTCGTTCGTATGCTTTACATTTCTAAGGACAAAGTAACTGATTTTGTTCAATCGGTGCAAGCCTTTTGGGCGATAAATTAGGATTTATACATCCTTTAGACCATTTTTTGAACGATTTTCTCCTTTTTTTGCGTACATTTGCGCCCGACAAATACATATAATAGCCTATGAAAGATTTCAGCGATTTGATACAACAGAGGCGCAGCATGCGCAAGTTTACGGACGAGGAGCTGACGCAGGACGAGGTGACCCTGCTGCTGCGGGCGGCACTGATGGCCCCCACCTCGAAACGGAGCAACTCGTGGCAGTTCATTGTGGTCGATGACAAGCCCACGCTGGAGCGGCTCTCCGGCTGCAAGGAGGCGGGGGCGGCGTTCCTCAAGGACGCGGCGCTCGGCATCGTGGTACTGGGTGACCCCTTGGCCAGCGACGTGTGGATAGAGGACGCTTCCGTGGCTTCCATCTACGTGCAGCTGCAGGCCGAGGACCTGGGACTGGGCAGCTGCTGGATTCAGGTGCGCGAGCGTCACACCGCCGACGGCCGTCCCTCCGATGAGTACGTGCGCGAGGTGCTCGGCATCCCCTTGCAGCTCCAGGTGCTGTCCGTCATCGCCGTGGGCCGCAAGGGCATGGAGCGCAAGCCGTTCAACGAGGACCACCTGTTGTGGGAGAAAATACATATCAATCAGTATGGTGGTCAGTGAGGGTATCGTGCTCATCGGAGCCGGCAACGTGGCGACCCATTTGGGTGCGGCGTTGCGGCGGGCGGGATACGATGTGAAGCAGGTCTATAGCCGCACGGAAGCGTCGGCCCGCACCCTGGCGGAGCGGTTGGACACAGCGTGGACCACCTGCTTGGACGAGGTGCGGGCCGATGCCGGCCTCTACATCGTCTCCATCAAGGATTCCGCCTTCGGCGAGGTGCTGCCGCAGCTGACCCGCCGCAACGCGTCGGCCCTGTACGTGCATACGGCGGGCAGCATGCCCCTCAGTGTCTGGGAGGGGCTGGCAGACCGCTACGGGGTGCTCTACCCGCTGCAGACCTTCAGCCGACGGCGCGAGGTGGACTGCTCTGAGGTGCCTTTCTTTGTCGAGGCGAACTCGGCGGAGGACACCGGCCTGTTGTGCCGACTGGCGCGGGAACTGAGTAAGCGGGTGTTCATGGCTTCCACGGAGCAGCGCGGTTACCTGCACATCGCGGCGGTCTTCGCGTGCAACTTCACCAACCATCTTTACGCCCTCTGCCAGGAGCTGTTGGCGAAGCACGACCTCCCCTTCGAGGTGATGCTGCCGCTCATTGACGAGACGGCGCGGAAGGTACACGAACTCTCGCCCGCCGAGGCGCAGACCGGTCCAGCCGTCCGTTACGATGAGAACGTCATTTCCCATCACCTGCAGCTGTTAGCGGACCGTCCGGACCTGGCAAAGCTGTACGAACTGTTGAGTAAGGATATTTTTCGATCCACCCTGTCCCCTCCTTCGCCAAGGTGAGAACCTTCCCCTCCCAAACCCTCCCCTTCCAGGGGCGGGCTTAACTGGGCTTCGCCCAGCTTTTTCCGGTAAGGGCAGCGAAGCTTTCGCCCCTAAAGGGGCTGCCCTTGGTCACTACGCAGCAGAGCTGCGATTGGTTCCATTGGGGCTGGAAGCCCCGACGTGGATGGAGTGACCGCTACTTTTGCGAAAAAGAACTGCGTTGGATTCCATTGGGGCTGGTTGGGTCAGCATTCATATATAAAGGAGTGGTGAGCTGTTAGTGAGAGACCCGTTGTGAATAGAAAAGCAATAAAAAAGAGAGGAAGTAGAGCAGAAAGAAGAGCCGGCCCCAGTCAGTGAAAACATCCCCTCAATTGCCGAGAGCGAAGCGTTTCGGCGTTGTGGGATAGGCCTCACTGGAAGGGCGTGAAGCGGAGAAGGCAGGCCGGGCGTGAAGAAGGGCGACTGTCTGAGCGAAGCGAGTTGGAGCCCTTTAGCCTGGCCCGCCTTCGGAGTAGCCCTGGAAGTGCAGCCTTGATTTTTCTTTGGTTCTTTCTTTGCATCAAGGCAAAGAAAGAACAGAAAGAACAGACGACATAATACTAAAAACCTATAAACCAATGATAGATTACGATTTGACAAAGATTAAAGCCCTGGTCTTCGATGTGGACGGAGTCCTGAGTGCCGAAACCATTCCACTGCACCCCAACGGAGAACCGATGCGGACCGTCAACATCAAGGACGGCTACGCCCTGCAGCTGGCCGTGAAGCGCGGCCTCCATGTCGCCATCATCACCGGCGGCCGCACCGAGGCCGTGCGCAAGCGCTACGAAGGACTGGGCATTCCCGATGTCCACCTCGGAGCGTCCGTGAAGATCACCGTCTATGAAGCGTTCCGCGCCAAGTACGGCCTCCAGCCCGACGAAGTCCTCTACATGGGTGATGACATCCCCGACTACGAGGTCCTGCGGCTCGTCGGCCTGCCCTGCTGTCCGGCCGATGCCGCCCCTGAAATCAAGCAAGTATGCCGTTACATCTCCCACCGCAACGGCGGCTACGGCTGCGGACGCGATGTGGTGGAGCAGGTGCTCCGCGCGCAGGGGAAATGGATGTCCGACGAGAAAGCCTTTGGCTGGTGAACCCTATCGGAAGAACAGAACCAACAACAAGCAGCTGAAATAAGTTATGTTAGAGAATCTGAAGCATTACAAGATTAAGCTGGCGTCCAACTCACCGCGCCGGCGCGAACTGCTGTCAGGGCTGGGCATTGACTACGAGGTCAAGCTCCTGCCCGGCATCGACGAGTCCTATCCCGACACGTTGAAAGGGGAGGACATTCCCATGTACATCGCCCGCGAGAAGGCGGATGCCTACCGGCCGCTGATGCAGGCCGACGAGCTCATCATCACGGCCGACACCATTGTCTGCATCGACGGCGAGGTGTTGGGCAAGCCCTCCGACGGAGCCGAGGCAGCCGCGATGCTCCGCAAGCTGTCGGGTCGCACCCACGAGGTCATTACCGGGGTCTGCCTCACCACCACACGCCTGCAGCGCACCTTTGCCGCCGTGACCGAGGTGACGTTCGACACGCTCACCGACGAGGAAATCGCCTACTACGTAGAGCGTTACCGCCCCTTGGACAAGGCAGGAGCCTATGGCGTGCAGGAGTGGATTGGGTTCATCGGCGTGACCGGCCTCAAAGGCTCGTATTTCAACGTGATGGGCCTGCCCGTTCAGCGGCTCTACAAGGAGCTGTCTCGGTTCCCGGAGTGAGGCCGCAGCCTCACACCTCCTCCATGCGTTCCGCCTTCCAGCCCCTGAACTGTACCACGATGCGGTGGAGCCTTGTGCCTTGTCGCAGGGCCTCCACGCGCGGGGCGGCGGCATAACCTTTCACCTGCTCCACCGCCTCGTCCCACTGCCTGTCCGCCTCTTCTGCCGGAGCGCCCTTAGCCAGGTACTTCAGCTCCAGGATGTAGCTGTGCGCCGCCTGGTAGTGCGTCAGGTTGGGCAGCAGGAAGAAGTCACAGTAGCCGTGTTTCATCTCCAGCTCCGGTGCCACGAGGTAGTAGTCGTTCAGGCTCAGGTAGGCCATGAAGAATCCCTGTATGTTGCGCTCGCCTTCTATCTGGTCTCTCACTGACGACAGGTTGCCATAGGCTTCCGCCATGTACACTAAGACGGGTCGCCACTCGCCCCTGAAGGCCATGTCATTGAACAGCTCCTTGAAACGGGACTCGGAGATGTCAATGTAGGGCCTGTAGTTCTCCAACAGGTAGTTGTAGTACTGCACGCGCACGTTGTTGTTCGGGATGCCCAGCACTAACTGGATTCCCCGTATTCCTTGGATGGTCAGCATGCCGTAGTAGAAGAGGAGGCTGGCGAACATCTCCGGCTTCACCATCTCGATGGCGGGGAACGACTCCGCCACGGTACCCAGTATCTGTCCGTCGTCGATGATGCGCCGCAGCAGTCCCTTGCGGTCTCCGTCCAGCTTGTCAAACTGCAACAGCTTCCGCAGCTTGTTGTAGTCCGTCTTCGTGTTCGGGTCCATCATCCGCTGCGGCGACTCTCCGTTCCGCAAATAGTGGGTCAGGTAATAGAGCACCATGTCCGAGTTGAACACCCGGTTGTCATCCGCTAAGCATTCCGCTGCGAAGCAGTAGTTGTCGTACCACGGCTTCATCTCCTCGATGACCGCCTCCGTGTCACAGTCCGGTCGCAGCACGCCCGCCTCACGGTAGTAGTCGAGCATCCCCCTTACGTCTGCCGTGCTGAATCCCAGCATCTTGTCGAACAGCGGGCTGATGGAGATATTCCAGCCGATGTTGAAGCCACTCGTCAGGTCATCCAGCGTCACCGGACTCACTCCTGTGAGGAAGATGCGCTCGAAGTTTCCTTTGAATTTCTTGAAAATGTAGCGGTAGAAGCCGTCGGCGTGCGTGATGGCGTGATAGACCGCCTCGCCTTCTTCGTTGAGCACCACGTTCGTGAAGTTGTCGTACTCGTCGATGATGAGGTAGAGCGGGATGCGGAGAATCTTCGCCTGGCTGGTCAGCAGGTTCAGCTTGTCCGACGCGTCCTGCGAGGCGTAGAACTCCCGCTTGAACCGCTCCGGGTATTCGTCGGCATAGCGGTCGAGGAAAAAGTCCAGCTCGCGGCGGCAGTAGAGGTTGAACTTCTCCTCCAGTTGCGCCGTCGTGCCCCCTATCTGTGAGAAGTCCAGGTGCAGCACCTGGTAGCGGTTGCGGATGGGGGTAGGGTGGCTGCCGATCCACAAGTCGCCGAACAACTCATCGAAGCGGTCCGCCATCCGCTTGTCGTAGTACGCCTCCATCATGCTGATGAACAGGCTCTTCCCGAACCTTCGGGGACGGATGTATATGAGTGTGTCGGGCTGGTCCTCCAGTTCCGGCAAGTACATGGTCTTGTCCACATAGTAGAGGTTACGTTCCCTCACCGACACGAAGTCGGACACCCCGTAGGGCAGTTTCTTGATTCCGTTCAACATACGCTTCTTCTTTCTTTATTCGTCAGAATAATTCTTGGCTGTCGGGCATGATGCCTCGAAAATCAGGGATATTTTCGGGACCTCATGACGGACAGTGGCTTCCGGCCCTCACCCTGTCTTGTCAGTAGCAGGCGTTCCAAAACGGGGCTGGTTCATCTCATCGACAAATTTCGCTTCGAGTGCAGGACTGGTCGGCTGTGCCAGCAGGATGCGCATGCGCGCGTCGGCCAGCCGTCTGAATATCTCCTTCGGTTCCTCATTACCTTCGGCATCAGCCAGCATGCATCGGTATGCGGCCCGGAAAATGACATCGAGCGTTTCCAGCGACAGGGAAGTATCGACCCGCTTGGGGTCCAGCTTCCGCAGCGTGCGCCGGTCAATCCCCAGCAGCCTGGACGCCTCGGACCAGGAACGCTTCCAGCCGATTCCTTCCAGAATGGACTGGAACTCATGAGCCGCCGCATAAACCCATGACTTGTCGGTAGAAAGATGGGAATGGGGATGCTTCATAACGCTGAGGATTAAATCGGTTACTACCCGATGCATTAGAAGCCAATTAACGTTAATTCTTTCTAACAGACATGGTCCGTTGTACATCCATGGATGTACAGTCCGCAATTTTCAATGAACTACATTTGCAAAACCGGTGGGGCCGGAAGACCGCCATCGGGGGTAAAGTTACAAATACTTTTATTACGAACCAAATATGTAGGAGGAAAAAAAACATGGAAAGACAGAAAAGAATCTTCTCGCGCTTCGTCAGCCTCACTGCCTGCCGGCCGCAGGCGGTGGACATCGAGGCCCTGTACGAGGAACTGCGGAACGGGGTGCTGGCTCCTATCACCGCCCGTTACCAACTGACACTGGACCGGCTGGAGGCCGCACAAGCGGCAGCGCTTTTGGAGGGAACGGCCGCTCCGGAAGGAACAGCCGCCCCGGAAGGAACGGCCGCTCCGGAAGGAACAGCCGCTCCGGAAGGAACGGCCGCTCCGGAAGGGAAGGACGCCCCGGAAGGGAGGGCTTCCACGACAGCCGCTTCAGGGGGAACGTCTGCTTCGGAGGGCACAGCCGCTCCAGGGGGAACGACCGCCCCGGAGGGGAGCTCCGCCTCCGTCCGCGTGCGGAACCTGCAGCAGGAGCTGCGCCAGCTCAAGATGAACCTGCCCGCCTTCATCTGCGGCGTGACCGTAGAGGGCGGACGCACCAACCGCCACATCCGCGCCTACACCGGCTGCTTCATGGCCGACTTCGACCACGTGCCGCCCGCCCGCTTCGACGAGGCCTATGCCAGCATCGCCGCCGACCCCCACACCCTGTTGGCCTATCCCACCGTGTCGGGCCGCGGCATCCGCGTGGTGGCCTGGGTGGAGGGTCAGGTGGACGCGCGTACCTTCACGGTGGCGTGGCGGACGGTGAACGAATACTTTGCCCGTCTCACCGGCCTGGACTACGACCGCCAGTGTAGCAACGCCACCCGCATGTCCGCCCTCTGCCACGCGCCCCGTGCCGTCTTTCATCCCGACGCGCAGCCCGTTCCCTTCAGTCCCGGGAGCAAGACCGCCCGTGCCTTGAAGAAGACGGGACGCAAGCCCACGGCGGCCAGGGCCGAGGCGGAGGTGCGCCGTCTCGTGGAGCTGGAAGGCGGCAGCTACGGGCCGCATACCCATAATTCTTATATTTCTCGCTGCCTTTACCAGATGAACCGCTTCGGGGTGGAGGCCGACGACGCGCTGCGCTGGGCGCTCACCACCTTCGCCGACTACGAGGCCACGCACCCTGGCAGCATCGCCGCCACCCTGCGCAGCTGCTATGCCCTGACCCACGAGCACGCCACGTGCCGGCTCCCGGCGAAGGTGGCTGCCGGTGCCGGTCCCTCGGGCCGCCGCACCTCCTTGTCCGAGGTGGAGGCGTTCATCAGCGCCCGC
>JAQXRG010000092.1 GCA_029218405.1 Bacteroidales bacterium | reverse complement strand
AAGCACTTGCTGAAAAGCAGAAGTCATTCGGTACGATTGTGCTTGAGAGCGACTGCGATCTCAGCATAGAGAATGCCTACGCCGCATATGCCGAGAGATGGGAGATAGAGATCGTTATGCGCTATTACAAGTCCGCGTGTCAGTTTGACGAAACCAGAGTGCAGGATGACTATTCCGTCATCGGCTCCGAGTTCTGCGACTTCCTTGCGACGGTGCTCACCTTCCGCCTGATAAAGGCGTTTGACGGCGAACAACTTCTGGAGAAGCATACATACAAGAAGGTAATGGCCACACTGAAGAGAGCGAAGAAAATCAGGATTGAGGACAAGGAGTGGCAGCTCATCAAGATTGCTCCCTCAGCAACAGATATCATCCAAAAACTGGGACTGCTGACAATGCCCAAGGCAGAGTCGAAGAAGAGAGGGCGAAAGCCAAAACTAAAGAGTGTATAGTACAAACGATTGGGAAAGTTTTATTTAATCTTTCAAGAAAATGAAAAAATTTATGCAATGGGGAGTGTTCGCACTCCTGGGTTTGACACTGACCTTCAGTGCAAGTTCGTGCAGTGATGACGACCCTGACTACAGCAACGTGACACCGCCTACTGTGGTGCAGGTGCACAACATCAGCGGCTCGGTCTCCGGACGGGACGGTAAGGCTATCGCCGGAGCGACCGTCACCCTGGCGGGTGCCATGACGGGCACCACCACCACCGACGAGAAGGGGTACTTTGTCTTCGAGGACGTGAAGATAGGCGACTACAGCCTGAAGGCTACGGCTGAGGGGAAGATTGCGCAGGAGACTTCGGTCAGTGTGAAGAAGGAAGGTGACGGCCAGAACGTGGTGTGGAACGTGATGCTGGCCAACGTGGAGACCGTGGTCGCTATCTCTGTCTCTACCGAAGAGAGCTCGGAAGGCGACGTGACGACGGAAGCGCTGGAAGGCAATGAAAAGGCGGAAATCCCGGTGGTGGCAGTAGTGCCTCCTGCCGCGCTGAGCGAGGAGGCGGTGATTGAACTCTCGCCCATCTATTCGGAAGAAGAGGCGGCGCAGCTCCGTGGCGCGTGGACGGCCCGTGCGGACACCGACAGCCGGCTGCTGGTCGGATCGAGACTGAGCTGCTCGAAGAGCGATGTGACCATTCAGAAGGCCATCGAACTGACCTTCAACGTGGATGAGAAGACGGCCACGGAGGTGCGTGCCCTGAAGTTCTCCAACGGGGCATGGGTAGATGTGCCCAGCCGTATCGAGGACGGCAAGGTGTTGGTGGAGGCGGACGAGTTCACGTCCTACGGCCTGTTCGTCGGCATCCGCTTCACAACGGCTTCGCGCCAGGAGGCCATCCACTTCTCGCAGAGTGTATGGGACAACCTGTACGGAGCCGCTGCCTATACCTACAAAGTGGGTATGGAGGTGAACACGAAGGGTACGTCGGTCTTCACCGCACTGCTGATTGAGTCGCTGGCGCGCGCATTTGGTGCCAACTCCTTCGAGACGCAGGGCAGCTACCCGATCAATGTGACACTGCCCGTGGGCACGAAGCTGGAAATCAAGGGAGTGCAGCAGGTCAATACGGTGACGGCATCGGCCGCCGGCCGCAGCGTGAGCGGTACGCAGTATGGAGACGTGACGGTGACGGTAGTGACCAGCAACCGTCAGCACACAGGCGGCAGCAACTGATGCCTGTGAACGAGACGAATGCATAGCTTAAAATATCCGGCAATATTGATAAGGTGTTGCCGGATATTTTTTTGTGGGTGGAAAGACCGAAGCGGAAGCAACGGTAACTACGGACTTATTCCTCGTACACCACCCCGATCTTCTTCTTGCCGTCCATCTTGACGGCCAGCGGACGGTCGAAATGGATCCACCGAAGGAAACGGGTCTCCTCCACGGCAGGCAGCTTATCGAGCCGTTCCTGCCGGTAGATGCCGTCGTTCATGTAGGCGTTGATGGTGAAGTACCCCACACCGAACGAGGTCAGGTTCTGGAAGAAGTGGGTGCCCTGGCTGGGATCGACCCGGTAGTTGGTCAGTCCGGCCTCGACAATGACACGGGCGGCGGAGATGTGCGGCCACTTGACAGGGATGCCTAACCAGGGATCGCTGCTGCCCCATCGGCCCGGCCCCACCAGCACATAGTGACGCCCCTCGTCGAGAAAACGACGGTTCAGCCGCTCGATTTCTTCGGCAATGGCGGGATTGTTCGACGCCGTGTAGCCGTCGGTCTTGACGTAGAGGATGTCCTGCAGGTCGTCCATCACGCCATGTCCCAAGGCGTTGACGCTCTTGAGCAGCAGTCCGTCCTCGGGCAGCTGGTCCAGATCCTCGGAAAGGTCGGCCTTGATGTCCACCATCGGACGGATCTGCAGCACGTAGAAGGTGCCGCTCTTGGTCTGCGCGTCGAGGGTGACGGCAAACTCGATCTCCACGGGTCGGCGCATCTCGCCCTGACCGTACTGCTGCACGAGCTGCAGGATGCGGGCCAAGGGGAAGACATCGTGCTGGAGGATATTGGCAAAGGTGATGACCTTGCGTCCGCCCGGATAGATGCCGTCGCGAATGACCATGTCATAGGGGTCGTAGGTGGAGGCGATGTAGGTCAGGGCCCCGTCCTTGTCGGCTTCCCGGACGGGGAGCTTCAGCAGGTTGAAGCCATCGTCGAGGGAGAAGTTCTGCCCCATGTTCTTGAGGTCGAGGGCATAGAAACGGGTCTGTGTCTCGCGAAGCGCCATCTCCAGCTCACTGGTCTGCAGCACCTTGTCGGGATGGTACGGACAGACGCGGAGGGTCAGTCCGCCATCGACGATGTACTTGCCCAAGCCCAAGGCCAGGCTGACGGTACCTTCCTCGGCCAGCTCGTCGTTGATGGGATAGTAGTTGAGCGAGCGGGCCACTCCTGAGATGGAGGGGTAGTAACGGTCGCCGTACTGGGTGCCCACCACCTCCTGCAGGATGACCGCCATCTTCTCCTGGTCGATGACGTTGCTCGTGGCCTGCATGTACGCCTTACTGTCCTTGTAATAGACGGAGGCATAGACCCCCTTGATGGCGTCGCTCAGCATCCGCAGCATCTCATACTTGTCGTCGAGGTACGGAATCATGTAGGTGGAATAGATGCCGGCGAAGGGCTGGTAATGGGAGTCCTCCAGCAGGCTGGACGAGCGGATGGCGATGGGGGACTTCACGGCTTCGAAGAAAGCGAAGAAGTCCTCGACCAGCCTGTCGGGCAGCTTGGCGCGGAGGAAGGCACGGAGAATCACCGTGTCGTCCGCGTCGCTGAGGGCGATCTGGTAGAGCTGGTTGGTGTCCATGAACTCATCGAAGATGTCGGTACAGAGCACCACGGTCTTGGGGATGACCACATCGGCGTTCTCGAACTCCTCGAACTCGATGTGGCGCTTCACCATGTTGTCGATGAAGGCCAGGCCGCGCCCCTTGCCGCCCAGCGAGCCGTCGCCGATGCGGGCGAAATGGGAGTAACGGTCGAAACGGTCGCGCTGGAACACGGCCACCACGCCCTGGTTCTTCATCTTGCGGTACTTCACGATGGCCTCGAAGATGATGCGCCGGTGGGCGTCCAGGTCCTGCAGCGACTCCCAGGTGATCTGTTTCAGGAACTCGGCCACGGGGAAGATGGCACGGGAGTAGAGCCAGCGCGAGACATGGTTGCGCGAGACATGGTAGAGCAGGGAGTCGGCAGGGATGGAATAGATGGCGTTCTGCAGCTCCTTCAGGTTGTGGACGTGCGCCACCACCTCGTGGGTGGACGGGTCGCGGAAGATGAAGTCGCCGAAGCCGAAGTTCTCCGACACGGCCTCGCGCAGGTCGATGTTCATCTTCTTGGAGTTCTTGTCGATGAACACGGCGTCCACCTCGGCGGCATACGGGCGGTTGGTGTCCTCGGCCGACTCTAATATAAGAGGTATAAAGGGGTCCTGGGCCCGCACCTCGCGCAGGAAGGTGATACCGGCCTGCGGGTCCACCTGTCCGTCGTGGGGGAAGCGGGCGTCGGAGATGATGCCCAGCATATTGTCGGCGTACTTCTCGTAGAGGGCGGTCGCCTCCTCGTAGGAGCGGGCCAGCACAATCTTGGGACGGCCCCTCATGCGCAAGGTGCGCTGGTGCTCGTTCAAGGCCTCGGTAGCGAACTCCTGGCTCTGCCGGAGCACGAACTTGTAGAGGCTGGGCAGCACCGAGGAGTAGAAGCGGATGCTGTCCTCCACGAGGAGAATCATCTGCACGCCCACCTCTTTAATATCGTGCTCCAGGTTCATCTTGTCTTCGATGAGCTTGATGATGGACACCAGCAGGTCGGTGTTGCCCAACCAGCAGAACACGTACTCGAAGATGCTCAGGTCCTCGTGCTCCATGCGCTCCTTGATGCCGTGCGAGAAGGGGGTGAGCACCACCAAAGGGATGTGGGGATAGTGCACCTTGACCTCGCGGGCGATGTCGAAGGTGTCGCTGTTGTCGGAACCGGGCATACAGATGACCAAGTCGTAGGAGGTCTGCGCCAGTTGCCGCCATGCCTCCCCTACCGTGGACACCTGGGTGAAGCGCGGCGGGTAGCGCAGGCTGAGGTTCATGTACTCATTGAAGATTTTCTCGTCGATGCGTCCATCGTCCTCCAGCATGAAGGCATCGTAGGGATTCGCCACCAGCAAGACGTTGAAGATGCGTTTGGTCATGAGGCTGACGAACTGCGTATCCTTGAAATAAAGTTGGTTCAGTTTTAACTTGCTCAGCATATTCTGTAGTTTCTATATTGGTTGTCTTACGGCTGCCAAAATAACACAAAATCCCCGAAATACGCAACAACTTCCGGAAGTTCTTTTCTGGTTTGTTCCAGAAAGTCGCTCAAAAGGACATCCACAAGGCAAGAAGACAACTGAAGCGGCGGAAGGCGCTGCCGCCGGCTGCCCTGCAAGGGCCTCGCTTTTTATCATTTTTAATAGAAATTTTCTGGAAAAACTTTTGCCAATGAAAAGAAAAGGCTACCTTTGCAGGTACAAAATACAACATTTTGTCAGACCTTAATAATTAATGTTATGGACATCAACCAAATTATGGCCTCGCTGGAAGCCAAACACCCCGGCGAGTCTGAATATCTTCAAGCGGTAAGAGAAGTGCTGCTTTCCATTGAAGAGGTGTACAACCAACATCCGGAATTCGAGCGTGTCTCCTTGATAGAACGCTTGGTGGAACCGGAACGCATCATTACTTTCCGTGTACCTTGGGTGGATGACAAAGGAAAGGTACAGGTCAACTTAGGGTATCGTGTGCAGTTCAACAACGCCATCGGCCCTTACAAGGGGGGCATTCGTTTCCATGCGTCTGTCAACCTGTCCATCCTGAAGTTCCTCGGCTTTGAGCAGACTTTCAAGAACGCCTTGACCACACTGCCGATGGGCGGTGGCAAGGGAGGTTCGGACTTCTCGCCGCGCGGCAAGAGCGAAGGGGAAATCATGCGGTTCTGCCAGGCCTTCATGCTGGAACTGTGGCGGCACGTGGGGCCGAACTTGGACGTCCCGGCCGGCGACATTGGCGTAGGCGGACGCGAAGTAGGCTATATGTTCGGCATGTACAAGAAACTGACCCACGAGTTCACCGGCACATTCACCGGCAAGGGACTGGAATACGGGGGTTCGCTGGTACGTCCCGAAGCGACCGGCTTCGGCGGTTTGTATTTCGTGAAACACATGCTCGACAAGAAGGGCATTGACATAAAGGGCAAGACGGTCGCCATCTCCGGCTTCGGCAACGTGGCATGGGGCGCAGCGACTAAGGCCAACCAACTGGGCGCCAAGGTGGTGACCATCTCCGGTCCCGACGGGTATATCTATGACCCCGACGGCATCAGCGGAGAGAAGATTGACTATATGCTGGAGCTCCGCGCTTCGGGCAACGACATCGTGGCCCCGTATGCGGACGAGTTCCCGGGCGCACAGTTCGTGGAAGGCAAACGCCCCTGGGAGGTGAAGACCGACATCGCACTGCCGTGCGCCACCCAGAACGAGCTGAACGGTGAGGACGCACAGCGCCTGATTGCCAACGGAGTGACGTGTGTGGGAGAAATCTCGAACATGGGTTGCACGCCCGAAGCCATCGACGCCTTCATCGAGCACAAGATCATGTACGCGCCGGGCAAGGCGGTCAATGCGGGCGGTGTGGCCACCTCGGGCCTGGAAATGAGCCAGAACGCCATGCACATCAGCTGGAGCGCGCAGGAAGTGGACGAAAAGTTGCACACCATCATGCACGACATCCACGAACAGTGCGTGAAGTATGGCACCCAGCCGGACGGTTATGTGAACTACGTGAAGGGCGCCAACATCGCCGGCTTCATGAAGGTGGCCCATGCCATGATGGCACAAGGCATTGTCTAACCCTTCTACCTAACCTTACATGTAGCATCTATTACTTAAAATATCTCGTTTAGTTGTATTTGTATTTTGTATTGTAGCTTGCGCTGCTCGCCTGTGAAGGTATGGCAGCGTTTTTTTATGCCTTTTTCGTTCCTTTCAGCGGCCAGCAGGTAGATGTTCCTTCGGTTTTCGGGTTATCTGAACAAAGAACGTTACCATGATGACACACTACCGCCAACTCTTCTGGATGGGACTGATGGTCCTCTGCTGTGTACGATGCACGGTAGAGGAAAACCTGTCTTCCCAGCTGCCCGTCCGCCGCATGGACGGGCAGGACTGCCAGACGTTCCTCCTTCCCTCCGGGGAGAGGAGCACGGAGGGAACGGCCACACACCTGGAAGAGGACAGCCGGCTGTCGTTGTTCGCGACGGGAGGACTGTCCTGCAACGGGGGTGTCTTCACCTTGCACAACGGACAATGGAAAGGGGAAGGCACTCCGTTGAAGTGGACATCGGAAGAGACGGCCTCCCTGCACGCCTACACGCCACCCCTCCCCGACTCGGCCGCGGAGTTCTACGACAACAGCTATCGACTCATCGACAGGATGGTCTGCGTCCAAGAGGTGCCATACTCCCCCACCCTCCACCTGCAGTTCACCCATCTGTTCGCCCGATTGGAGCTGCAGGTGGAAGAGCGGCTGAACGCACAGCTGCAGACCCTGCACGTCACGCCCGGCCTGCGGGTGACCGCCCTTCATCCATGGGACGGCAGCCTGCGCCTCTCGGACGATGACCTGCCCACCGTTTCTTTCCCCCGGAGCGAGGACGGGAAGTACCGCCTGCTGCTGCCGTTCGGCGCTCCGCTTGCCTTGCAGCTGCGGGTGGAGCTCAAAGGGGGTCCCCTCCTGCAAGGGGCAACTTCCGCCTTCTCCTACGAGAGCGGACACCACTATACCTGCGCGCTGAACTGTGGGCGCGAGCTGACCGGCATCTACACCACCGAGGACTTCATCGCCTTCACGCACCTCATCAACGGCGAGGCGTACGGCGACCGGCAGTTGTCGGAATTCGGTTCCACGGACGCGGATGGCGTCACCACCTACCGGCTGTGGAACGACCTCTCCTTCACCGCCGAGGAAAGCGGACAGGTGATGATGATCGGCAAGACGGGGCATTACTTCAGGGATGGCTTCGACGGACAGGGACATACCTTGACGGGACTGACCCTCACCAACACCAACGGACAAAGCTACGTGGGCCTGTTCGGGGCCATCACCCCGTCGGGAAGTGTCCGGAACCTGATCCTCCAAGACTGCCAGATGACCTTCGACCACACGAGCCAGAAGTGGGCCGGCCTCCTGTGCGGCGGCAACAACGGACTCATCGACGGCTGCCGCCTCGTGAACTGCAGAGCCATCGCCGAGAAGGCCTTGTACCTGGGAGGCATCGCCGGCGCCAACCTGAGCGTCGTCCGCAACTGCGGCGTGGAAGGCACTTATTTCCGCAACCGGAACTACGACAACCGGTCCTCCTCGGCAGGCGGCATCGCCAGCATCAACAACCGGCACATCCACAATTGCTACGTGGCCAGTTCCACCTTCATCGCCCGCCGCATGGCCGGCATCTGCATCGGGGCGGAAAGCAACGCGTACGCCAACGAGCTCCGCTACGTCTATGTGTACAAGAACCTGTGCACTCCCACCGAAGGCTACGACTTCCTGCCACTCCTCTTTCATATTCACCCCACCGGCAGCACCACGTTCGACGCCTGCCTGTACGATGAGGGCGAGGCCGCCGAGGACACAGAGGGACGGCTGGCCTGGCACTACGACAGCGACCTCACCTACAACGGCCAATCGCTGGAGCAGGTGCTCAATGCCGCCACCGCCGGAGAACGCGACCGGTACCGGACGTGGGAGAAGACCACCGACCCGAAAGTCCCCTTCCGATGCTCCCTCCCCGAACGGGCGGGAACCGGCATTTAGGATTTTTTTCCAGTTCAAGCAGGCGCATCTGCACAAATTATTGTATTTTTGCGGCAAATACGTAACATTCATGGAAAAGAACAAGAAATTACTCATCGCCATCGCGTCGCTCATCGTGATTGCCGTCGGACTGGGCATACTGACGTTCGTACAGTTCCGGAAGAACAGCGAAATGACCCAACTGTTCGCGGTCGAAAAAGAGGAAATGGAAAATGAATACAGCACGTTCGCCACCCAGTACGACGAACTGCAGGTGCAGATCAACAACGACTCCCTGCGCGAAAAGCTGGAAAGTGAAAAGCTGAAGACCCAGCGGCTGCTGGAGGAGCTGCGGCAGGTGAAGACCAGCAACGCCGCCGAAATCATGCGGCTGAAAAAGGAGCTGAAGACGGTGCGTGCCGTCCTCCGCAGCTACGTCGTGCAGATTGACTCCTTGGACCGACTCAACAAGGAGCTGGCGCAGGAGAACACGGAAGTGAAAAGCAAGTACCACGCCGCCACGGCACAGATCAACACCCTCTCGGCGGAAAAGAAACGGCTCAACGAGAAGGTGACGCTGGCCGCACAGCTCGACGCGACCAACATCGTGGCGCAGCCCCTCAACAAACGGGGAAAGAAGGCCAAGAAAGTGAAAGACGCCAAGAAAATCGCCGTCTCGTTCACCATCGTGAAGAACATCAGCGCCGAAACGGGCAACAAGACGCTCTACATCCGCATCGCGAAACCGGACAACGAGGTGCTCAGCAAGGACAACGCGACGTTTGCCTACGAGAACACGCAGCTGACCTACTCCATCAAGAAGTACATCGAATATTCCGGCGAGGAGCAGTCCGTCACCGTATATTGGGACATCCAGGAGTACCTGCCGGCCGGGACGTACCATGTCTATATCTTCGCCGACGGCAACCTGATCGGACAGGGGGCCTTCAGCCTGCAATAAGGAGAACGCGCCATGAGACAACGAAGCATCTTCCCCTCCCTCGCCTCCCTGCTGGTGCTGGCCGCCTCCCTGCTGCTCTCGTGCGGCGAGGACCGCAGCGGCGAGTACTATGCCTTGGTGGGGCCCAAGACGTGGATTTACGAGACCCTACAGGTGAACTACCTGTTTTACGAAGACCTGCCCGAAGTGACCGACAAAAAGTCGTTCTTCAAAAAACCGGCCGACTTCCTGCAGATGGTGCTGTCGAAGCGCGACCAGAAGAACGGGACGTACTTCTCGCACGTCGATTCAGTCTTCACCAGCAACGCGCGGGCCGCAGGGACCTACCCTTCCTTCGGGTTCGAGGGTGCCATCGTGCGCACCTTCAGCGGTGACTACGCCATCCACGTGCTCTACACCCAGCCGGACTCGCCTGCCGAGCAGGCCGGACTGAAGCGGGGCGACTGGATCATCGCCGCCGACCAGCGGAAAATCGCGAGCGACGCCTATGAGAAATACGTGAGCCGTCCGGCGGGCAGTCATGCGTTCACCCTGGGCCGTTACACGGGCGGCGAGACGTTCGACACCCTTCGTACGGTACAGATGCCATCGCCCGTACCTGTAGCGGAAAAGAACCTGCTGGCCTGCCAGGTGGTGGAAGCCGGGCAGCGCAAGGCCGGCTACATCGTGTACAACGCGTTCGGGGCCACTGATAAGGAAGCCTGGGTCAACGCCCTTCAGCAACTGGCCGCTCAGGGGGTCAACGACCTGATTGTGGACTTCCGCTACAATCCGGGAGGCTATGTCAGCGCGGCTCAGGAAGTGGGCAGCCTGCTGGCACCGGCCGCCTGCCAGGGGCAGACGTTCCTGAAGCTGACCTTCAACGACCAACTGCCAGGACCGGAGGTACTCACGTTCGGGGCTCCAGCCGTCCAGTTGGACTACGACAACCTGTACTTCCTCACGTCGGGCAACACCGCCTCGGCGGCCGAAATCGTCATCAACTGCCTGCGTCCCTATATGTCCGGACGAATCTATCAGGTGGGCGAGGCGACCTTTGGCAAGAACGTGGCCCAAAGCCTGTTCACGAACGAGGAATACCCGCAGTTGGAGCTGTGGATCACGACCAGCTACCTCAGCAACGCGGAAGACTTTATGGACTACTACGAAAAGGGACTGGAACCCGACTATGCCGCCCAGGAGAATCCGGGAGGAGACATCGTGGACTTCGGGGACGCTTCGGACCCCCTGCTGGCCCCCGTCCTGACCCGTATGGCCACCGGCAGTTTCCCGACCTCGGAAACGGACCAGCCGGACGCCACTCACCGTCACGCCCGCTCCGGACAGCCCTTCCAGGTGGTCTGGCACCCCCTGGAGCACCGGCCCAAATACGCTAAAAGATAACCGTACGTGAACCTTTCCTGCCATCGGGCAGTTGTTATCAATAAAGGAAACAGAAAACAGACCATGAAACGATACCTCTACCTTCTCTTCGTGACGGTGTTGGCCCAAAGCCTCCACGCCCAACGGTACCTCAGCTTAGACAGTTGCCGGACACTGGCACTGACCAACAACAAAGACCTGCGCATGGCCCGGGAAAGGGTGACGGCCGCCCATTACCAGCAAAAGGCGACCTTCACCCAGTTCCTGCCCAAGCTGGAACTGACCGGCGGCTATCTCTATACCCACCGGGAAATCTCCCTCCTGAGCGACGAACAGAAAGACGCCTTAGGGAACCTCGGGAGCAACGCCGGACAAAGCCTGCAGCAGTGGGCGGCTTCGCACCCGTTGCTGGCGGAACTCCTGCAACCGCTTTCCGGCCTGCTGCCCAGCATCACCCAAAGCCTGGACGGGGTGGGACAAAGCATTGCCAACGCCTTCCACACGGACACCCGCCACCTCTATACCGGTGCGGCCGTCCTCACCCAACCTCTGTACATGGGTGGCAAAATCGCCGCCTATCACCAGCTGACCCGCTACGCCGAACAGCTGGCCGGCACCCAGCAGGCCACCCAGCTGCAGGAAGTCATCCTACAGACCGACCAGGCCTACTGGCAGGTCATTTCGTTGGCCAACAAGAAACGGCTGGCCGAGAGCTACTTAGAGTTAGTGGAAAAGCTGGAGTCGGATGTCACCCGGCTGAAGGCACAAGGCTTGGCCACCAAGGCCGATGAGCTGAGCGTGAAGGTGAAGGTGAACGAAGCGGAAATGACCCTTACCCAAGTGGACAACGGACTGAGCTTGGCGAAGATGGTCCTCTGCCAGCTGTGCGGACTGCCGTTAGAGACCCCGCTAAAGCTGGCAGACGAGGAGATGAAGGACCTCCCCTTGCCGTCCGCACCGTCCGAGACACCTGTCGCCATCGCCTTTGCCAACCGCTCGGAACTGAAGAGCCTGGAACTGGCGGAGAAAATCTACCGGCAGAAAATCCGCATCGCCCGCTCGGAATTCCTGCCCACCGTGGCCTTGTCGGCCAGTTACCTCCTGTCGAACCCCTCCTTGGTGAACGGATTCGAGAAAAAGTTCAACGGCCTGTGGAGCATCGGGGTGATGGTCAAGGTACCCGTCTTCCATTGGGGAGAGGGAAACTACAAGGTACGCGCGGCCAAGGCCGAAGCCAACATCGCCCGCTACCAATGGGAGGCCGCCAAAGAGAAAGTGGAACTACAGGTCACTCAAAGCTCCTACAAAGTCAACGAAGCGGCCAAACGGCTGACGATGGCCCTGCAGAACATGGAGAAGGCGGAAGAGAACCTGAAATACGCCAACCTGAGTTTCCGCGAAGGCGTCATCCCCACCAGCAACGTGCTGGAGGCACAGACCGCCTGGCTCTCCGCCCAATCCGCCAAGATTGACGCGCAGATAGAAGTGCGCCTGAGCGAAGTGTACCTCAAGAAAGCCTTGGGAGTGCTGTAGGAGGGCACAGGGTTAAATACTATTACAATGATTAAGACTACAAGCCATTTTTATTGCATGAGACATCTCTACAGCATCTCCCGCCGGACCCACACCACCTTTGCGGCGCTCCTCCTCACCGTAGGAACCGCCGCCGCCAAGGACTACGTGGTGAACGTGCTCAACTCGGCAGGAGACCCACAGGTGGGCATGATCCTGCGCATCCAAGGCAAGGAATACACCTCCAACGAGCAAGGCGTCATCGAGTTCGCCTACGACGGCGACCACTCGGCGTGGCTGTACCTGTACTTCCCGTCGGACAAGACCTACTGTGTGAAGTCGTTCTCGCTGGAGGAAGCGGACACCCAGCCTGTCTTCCGGATTGACAGTCCTGCGGACATCCTGCGCTACCAGCAGCAAGGCAAGACCTTCCTCATCGAGGGGATGGTGAAGGACATGAACGACCGTCCCTTCGAGGGCGCCAGCGTCAGCGTGCAGGGCACAGGCCGCCGGACCGTGACCGACGAGGCCGGCCTGTTCCAGATTGAGGGCGACTACTCCCATCCCATCGTGGTGCGCGCACCGGGGATGGAGACCCGCTCCGTACCCATCCGCCGTTTCCTGGAACGGCCGGAAGACACTTATGCCGTTTACCTCTCTCCCAAGAACGCGAGCACGGTCTATGCGTCGGCCGAAGTGATGCCGGAGTTCCCCGGCGGCATGAAGGCCTTCCGCAACTACCTCGACCGGCACCTGGAATACCCGGCCAAGGCGAAAGCCGCAAAGAAGGAAGGAGTGGTGGTCATCCAGTTCGTCGTAGAGCCGAACGGCAACATCACCCAAGCCACTGTCGCGCGGCGGCTGGAAGCCAGCATGGACACCGCCGCCCTGCGCGTCATCGAGTCCATGCCCGACTGGCTGCCGGCCCGCGACAACGGGCGGACCATCCGCTGCCGCTACTCCCTCCCCGTCGCTTTCAAGCTGCCCAAGCCGAAGCCGGCACCGGCTGCTGTCGGACCGCTGCCCTTGCTCCGCCCCCTCGGGACGGATTCCTTGGCGACGGATTCGCTGGCGGCCAGCCCCCTTGCCTCGGACACCCTCCGTACGGATTCACTCGGTGTAGGTACCCTGCGGCGGGATTCCCTCGGCACGGACTCCCTCCATGCCGGTGCCGTCGGACTGCCCACCGACTCCTTGCATCGGCTCCTGCCCGACTCCCTCGCGTTGCGTCCCGATACCCTTGTCCACCCGACGGACACGGTGAGAGAGCAGCCGCAGCTCCAGGCGGAGAAGCCCCGGAAAAAGGGCCTGTTCGCCCGTATCGCCCGGTTCTTCCGACGCCTGTTCGGTGGTAAAGACAACAAATAAAAAACATAAAACATACTCATTATGAAAAAGATGCTTACCCTCCTCTGCCTGTTGGCCCTGCTCCTGACCGGAGCGCACGCCCAGCAGCAAGTCACCCTCCAAGACATAGCCTCCGGCACCTACCGTGCCGAGAACATCTATGGCATCAAGCCGATGCTTGATGGAGAGCACTACACCCAAATCAGCAGTGACCGCCAGCGCATCGTGAAGTACTCGTTCCGCACCGGCCAGGAAGTCGGTACCCTGTTCGATGTCACCACCGCCCGCGACTGCACCCTGAAATCCTTCGATGACTACATCCTCTCGCCCGACGAGCGGCTCATCCTCATCCAGACCGATACCCGCCCCATTTACCGCCACTCCTTCACGGCGGTCTATTACATCTTCAACGTGAAGAACAACCGCATGGAACCCCTCTCGGCCGGCGGCCCGCAGCAAGTGCCCCTCTTCTCGCCCGACAGCCACCAGATTGCCTTCGTGCGCAACAACAACATCTACTTGGTCAAGCTGCTGTTCGGCAACGCCGAATCGCAGGTCACCCAGGACGGAGCCTACAACAAGGTCTTGAACGGCATCCCCGACTGGGTATATGAAGAAGAGTTCAGCTTCAACCGCGCCTTCGACTTCAGCGCGGACAGCAAGATGATCGCCTACATCCGCTTCGACGAGAGCCAGGTGCCCCTCTATTCCTTCCCCTGGTACAAGGGAGCCGCTCCCGCCAAGGAAGCCTACGCCCTCTATCCCGGCGCGTACGAATACAAGTACCCCAAGCCCGGACAGAAGAACTCGAAGGTCAGCGTCCACACGTATGACATCAAGAGCCATGTCACCCGCCGGATGGACCTTCCCATCGACACGACCGACTACATCCCTCGCATCCAGTTCACCTCCGACCCCGAGAAGCTGGCCATCATGACCCTGAACCGTCACCAGAACCGCTTCGACCTTTACCTGGCCAATCCCCGCAGCGCCCTGTGCAAAGTGGCCATCCGCGACGAAGCGCCCCAGTACATCAAGGAGCAAGAATACGGCGACATCCGGTTCTATCCCGAACACATCGTGCTGATGAGCGAGCGCGACGGCTATAACCACCTCTACCTCTACACCATCAACGGCAACCTGGTACGCCAGCTCACCAAAGGCAACTACGAAGTGAAGGCTTTCCACGGATGGGACAAGGCCACCAACACGTGCTACTACACGAGCAACGAAGGCAGTCCGCTGCGCTCGGCGGTCTATAAGCAGGACGCCAAGGGCAAGAAAACGACACTGACCCCGCAGGTGGGCTCTCACTCCGCCATCTTCAGCAGCAACATGGCCTACTTCATCGACAAGTTCACTGACGTGAAGACCCCGACCGTCATCACCCTGAACGACAACAAGGGCCGCCGGCTCGCCACACTGTTGGACAACGCACAGCTGAAGGAAAAGACCGCCCGGCTGGAGCTTCCCTCCAAGGAGTTCTTCAGCTTCACCACCGCCGACGGCGTACAGCTCAACGGCTGGATCATGAAGCCCGCCCGTTTTGACGCCAGCAAGAAATACCCCGTCATCCTGCACCAGTACAGCGGCCCTGGCTCCCAGCAGGTCATCGACCAATGGGGCATCGGTGCCTTCCGTGACGGCGGCCTGTTCGAGGCCTACATGTGCGACCGTGGCTACATCATGGCCTGCGTGGACGGACGAGGAACCGGCGGACGTGGCGCGGAGTTCGAGAAATGCACCTACCTGCAGCTCGGCGTGAAAGAATCGCGCGACCAGGCCGAGACCGCCCGTTACCTCGGCACCCTGCCCTACGTGGACGGCAGCCGCATCGGCATCTGGGGCTGGAGCTTCGGCGGCTACAACACCCTGATGTCCATGTCCGACGGCTCCAACGCCTTCAAGGCCGGCGTGGCCATCGCCGCCCCGAGCGACTGGCGCTTCTATGACACCGTCTATACCGAACGCTTCATGCGCACCCCCCAGGAAAACGCCGAAGGCTATGACGCCGGGTCGGCCATCCTGCGCGCCCCCCATCTGCACGGCAGCCTGCTGCTCATCCACGGCACCGCCGACGACAACGTGCACTACCAGCACTGCGCCGAATACAGCGAGGCACTCGTACAGGCAGGCATCCCGTTCGACATGCAGATCTACACCAACCGCAACCACGGCATCAGCGGCGGCAAGACCCGCCTGCACCTGATGGGCCGCGTGGCGGACTTCTTCCTGAAGAACCTTTAAAACCCGGGCACATGGAACACGTGAAGAAACCGGAATGGCTGAAGATCAGCATCGGCGCGAACGAACGCTACACGGAGACCAAACGCATTGTGGACACCCACCGCCTGCACACCATCTGCAGCAGCGGGCGGTGTCCCAACCTGGGCGAGTGCTGGGGAAAGGGCACGGCGACCTTCCTGATTGGCGGCGCCATCTGCACCCGCAACTGCAGGTTCTGCAATACGCAGACCGGGAAGCCCCTGCCACTGGACCCCCACGAACCGGAAGAGGTGGCCGAGTCCATCCGGCTCATGGGGCTGGACCATGCCGTGGTCACCTCCGTGGACCGCGATGACCTGCCCGACCTGGGCGCCGCCCACTGGGCCCGCACCGTGCAAGCCATCAAGCGGACCAACCCCTCCACCACCTTAGAGACCCTCATCCCCGACTTCCAGGGCCGTGCCGAACTGATACGGCAGGTCACCGACGCAGGGCCCGACATCGTGTCGCACAACCTGGAGACCGTGCGCCGCCTCACCCCCTTGGTGCGCAGCGTGGCCCGCTACGACACCAGCCTGTCCGTCCTCCGCCACATCGCCGACAGCGGCGTGACCGCCAAGTCGGGCATCATGGTGGGACTGGGGGAGACCGAGGAGGAGGTACTGCAGGCCATGGACGACCTGCTGGCCCACGGCTGCCGCATCCTGACCATCGGCCAGTACCTGCAGCCCAGCCGCAAGCACTACCCGGTCGCCGAGTACGTCACACCGGCCCAGTTCCAGCGTTACAAGGAACTGGGCGAGGCCAAGGGATTCGCCACCGTGGAAAGCGGCCCGTTGGTGCGATCGTCCTATCATGCGGAAAAGCACTTGAAATTCCTCCACCCGTCCGAACCCTCCGCCCAGAAGGATTGTTAAAGGATAAAAATGTGAACGCTCATGAGACTGTTGCTGAACTACCAAGAGGCCATCGTGTCATTGGGCCTGTTGCCCACCCTCTTCACCCTCGTCGGACTGCTCTGGCTGCCCATCCAGCCTGTGCTGTGGGTGGGGACCATCGGCAGCATCGCCGGGCTGGTCTATGCCGTCGTAGGAAGGAGAAGCCTCAACTTCTTCCTCCTGCAGGGCACCCTCAGCCTGACCACCTGCTGCCTCATGCGGTCCATCGGCGGCAGTGCCCTCCTGCCCGACGGCAGTGTCACGTTCACCCTCGAGTTCCTGCTGCTCACCGCCGCCTTCCTCTACCTCACCCTCTCGGGCAACTACCGGCAGTGGCAGGAGCAGCTGCACATGATGAGCCACACCTCCTACCGGCTGGAAGCCAAAATCATTGTCATCCTGTCCAGCGCCCACCTGCTGTCGTTGCTCTTGCTGTACCTGGGGCACACACCTCCCACCCCCCGGATCGACCTGGTCTTCCGCCACCTGATTCCCATCGGCATCTATGTGCTCTGCCTGGCCATCAACGTCCTTGGGGTCCGGCTGGCCTTGCGCGAAGAAGACATCCCCAGCTGCCGCGTACGCATCGCCCCGGTGTGTAAAGGAAAGATTTACCTGAGCGGGAAACCCGCCCTGCGTCCGGCCGTATGGGACCTTCCCGTCGAACGCGACATCTACGGTCCGCTCAGTGCCATCGACCGGAAAGCGCGCCGGCTCATGACCCGCAGAGGCCGCCGCCTGCCCATCGCTCCCCGCCTGCTGCTCCGCCACTGGATGCCTGCCCCCGGCTCTCCCCGCCGCCAGCCGGTCTCCGTCTATATCTGTCCCCTCCTGCACGAGGACGATTTCCAGACCGAGAACGGACGCTATTTTACCTTCGAAGAGATTACCCGACAACCCTCCGGCTTCAGCCCCTTGCTGCTCAAGGAAATCGAGCACCTGCGCATGGCGGCCGAGGTCTGGAACGAATACGAACCCATCCCCAAGAACTTCCTATGATACGACCTGTCACTCCCGCCGATGCCGCTGCCATCGCAGCCATCTACAACCACTACGTCCTCCACACCACCATCACGTTCGAGACCGCACCGGTCAGCGAGGACGAGATGCGGCAACGCATCGCCCACATCTCCGCCCATTATCCCTACTTGGTGGAAGAGAGCGGAGGAACCCTTACCGGCTACTGCTACGCCCACCGCTGGAAAGAGAAAGAGGCCTACCGCCTCACGGCAGAGACCACGGTCTATGTAGCTCCCGACCACCATCGGCAGGGCACCGGACGGCGGCTGATGTCCGCCCTCCTGGAGGCCAGCCGGCAGCAGGGGCTGCACAGCCTGGTGGCCTGCATCACCGTCCCCAACGAAGCCAGCGTCCGTCTCCACACCTCCTTGGGCTTCCGTCAGGTGTCCCGCTTTTCCGAGGTGGGCCGCAAGTTCGGCCAATGGCTCGACATCTACGACTTCGAGAAACTGCTTACAGCTGCTTCAACGCCAGTTTGATGACCTTTTCCACCGGTGCTGCCGGCTCCTCCTGTAACAGGGCCGACACCACCTTCTGCGACGGCGCTGCGGCGAATCCCAGCATCGTGAGGGCCGCCACCGCCTCTTCGTACACTTCCGAGTGTACCGGGGCGGCCAACTTGGTGCCCGCCGTTCCGGCCGCACCCTCCAGGCCCACCGTGTCTATCTTGTCCTTCAGTTCCACGATGATGCGCTGCGCGGTCTTCAGCCCGATGCCCTTCACCATCTTCAGCAGCTTCTCGTTGCCACTGCTCACCACATTACACAGCTCCGCCGGCGAGAGCGCCGACAGAATCATCCGTGCCGTGTTTCCACCGATGCCGGACACGCTGATGAGCAGCAGGAAAAGTTCCCGCTCCTGCCGGGTGGAAAAGCCGTATAACTGGTGCGCATCCTCCCGGATGGCCTCATAAATGTACAGCTTCACTTCCTTCTTTCCCTGTATGGCCGAATACGTGTTCAGCGACACACTGATGCCGTAGCCCACCCCGTGACAGTCCACCACCGCCAAGGCCGGGGTCAGTTCGGCAAGTTCTCCTTTGATATATTCAATCATGCTATAGTAACAAATTATTATTTCGGTGCAAAAATAGCGATAAGAAACTAATAAATCGTAAGCTGGAACGGATATTTTCAAAAATCCGCGAGCCAGCCGTTCGGCAGTATCAGACAAATTGATTACCTTTGCCCCGCTAAAAACAGCTAATGACATCACAATAAATTTACCAACCGATATGAAGAAGATTAGAGCCGCCGTAGTAGGCTACGGCAACATCGGCAAGTT
>JAQXRG010000091.1 GCA_029218405.1 Bacteroidales bacterium | reverse complement strand
GGCGTATGCCAAGAACCAGGTGTCTGAGATATGGCCGCTGGAGAAGTTTGCCAAGCACATTGCCGACCATAACGGGGTGTATAGCCGCGGAACGGTGAAGGGTGTGCTGTCTGACTCCTGCGAGTGTCTGGTGGAACAGCTCCTGAACGGGAATAAGGTGGAGTTCGGGGAGCTTGGAACCTTCGGCATCTCCCTCAGCAGTGAGGGTGCGCCTTCGGTGAAGGAGTTCACTGCAAAGAACATCAAGTCGGTGAACATCCTGTTCGCCCCGGGCCCTGACTTCGAGAACCTCATTAACCGTGCTGAGTTCAACCTCGTGGCAAGTCGCGCCGTACAGAATGCTTCCATCAAGGCCCTGAAGGAGGGTGCGGATGTTGTTGACCTTGTTGCTCTTCGTAGCAGTTCGTCCGCGACAGACAACTCGCCCGAGGTGACTACCGACCCTGACAACACGCCTAACGACGGCAGCGAGATGTCTAACGGTGAGTAAGGGCTGCTATCCTGATTGCCGGACGATGACTGGTTGACCGCTAACGATTAAGGTGGGTTCTATAAATTAGTTTCCAATGCAAGGCAGTGTTCCTGTTTTACTTGGATGTCTTCACGCCTCTCGCATTGTATCTTTTTGATTTTCATTCAGTCACGTAGCCCGCTACGCTCCCTCATGAAACTCAAAAACCTACGGCACGATAGCCGCGAACACATCACAAGCTAATTTATAGAACATCCCTAAAAGCGTTTTCGATAAGCCGAAAGTCTAAAAGAAAAACGCACTGTTAAGAACTCATCAACAACAGACTATGATACAGTTAGAAAACATCAAGAAAATATTCCGTACGGAAGAAGTGGAGACTTGGGCGCTCCGCGAGGTAAACCTCGAAGTGAAGGAAGGCGAGTTCGTGGCCATCATGGGGCCGTCGGGCTGTGGCAAGTCCACCCTGCTCAATATACTGGGCCTGCTCGACAACCCCAGCGAGGGCAAGTATCTGCTGGACGGTAAGGAAGTGAGTACATTGAAGGAGAGCGAGCGGACGGACATCCGCAAAGGTGTCATCGGCTTCGTCTTCCAGAGTTTCAACCTCATCGACGAGCTCAACGTCTATGAAAACATCGAACTGCCGCTGCTCTATATGGGAGTGCCTGCCAAAGAGCGCAAGCGCCGCGTGGAGGCGGCGATGGACCGCATGGCCATTTCGCACCGCCGGAAGCATTTCCCCAACCAGCTTTCGGGCGGTCAGCAGCAGCGTGTGGCGATTGCACGGGCCGTGCTGGCCAACCCCAAGCTCATTCTGGCCGACGAACCCACGGGTAATCTCGACTCGAAGAACGGCAAGGAGGTGATGAACCTTCTGGGCGAACTCCACCGGGAGGGCACCACCATCATTATGGTGACCCACTCGCAGCACGATGCCTCGTATGCCGACCGCATCGTCCGCCTCTATGACGGCGAAATCGTAGAGCGTGTAGAACTGTAAGTCCCCTTTCTCTGTCCATGCATATAATCCTTCATCATCTGAAGGTTGCCGTGCGCAACCTCCTGAAGTACAAGCTTCAGACCGTCATCTCGGTACTGAGCATCGCCATCGGCATCGTCACGCTGGCCTTTGTCCATGCGGTACTGGAGGAGGTGACATACCCCAGCCTTTACAGCCAACCCTATTGTGAACGCACCTTCTTCGTGGGCCTTGAACCCATAGAGGGGGATGGCGTAGGAGTGGATTCCAAAGGCAAGGACGTGCCCCCGTCATCCTTCAACCGCGACATCCTTCTTGCCCTCAAACGCAACGGTGGGCTGAAGAACGTGGAGCGGATGGCCGTGCCCAATGGAATGCGTTACGCCAGCATCATGGAATTCCAGCTGGGCGACTCCATCAGACGGAAAGCATCCATGCCGTTCACCCTCATCGACCCCGGCTATTTCAACCTCGTGGGCATCCGTTCGGCTATTACGGGACGCCCCATCGGCAGGCTGAAACCGGGCGAAGCCATCATCAGTCAGAAGATGGCCGCCACAGTGTTCGGCGATGTAGACCCTCGCGGGGCGGTTTGTCCGCATACCAACAGTTTGCATCCGATTCCGCTGACCATCGTCGATGTGTTTGAGAACGTTTCCTTTTTTGAGACCCCCCTCGACAGCAAGACCCTCTTTGTCTCTCTCGGCGAGATGGAAGGCGACCTGTACGGAGCGAAAAACGAAGTTGGAGAAGAACTGTGCTATGCCCGATGGATTACCGTGGTGCTGCGGGAGGGCTGTACGAAGTCACAACTGTTGCAGGAACTGAACGTCCGTCTGGAACCTTTCGGCCTGAGGGCGACATTGGAAGATGCGGTGAGCCAGGATGACATCCGGGTGACAATCATCATCCAGACGTTGGTACACTTCATCGGTGCGCCCATCCTCATTGCCGCCATCATCGGCTTCCTGCGGATGCAGGTGCAGCTCTTCTGGATGCGCCGGCGCGAGGTTTCTCTGCGCATCACCCATGGAGCCAAACGCTGGCAGCTGTTCCGCCTGCTCTTTGCCGAGATTCTGATAGTGGTAGGTCTGTCGGTGACTGTGGCTATGCTGATGGGCTGTTGGGTGGAGAACTTCGTCTATGCGCATTTGGCCAACTTTATGAACGATGCGCCCTTCTCCGTCCAAAATCTGGTGCCCTACAGCCTCTTCATCGGCCTGCTGCTCCTCCTGCTTTGCGCCCTCATCATCTGGGTGGCATTGGCGCGCATCTGCAAGGCGGGGCAAGGACTGGCCGCCCAAATGAGGGGCAGCCGCACGCACCTTTTCCGAGACGTGATGCTGGGACTGCAGGTGGCCATTAGCATCGTCTTCGTGTGTGGCACGCTCACGACAGCCCTGTGGGCGGACTCAATGCGGAAGTGTTTCAACCTTCCCGATGACCTGGAACCTTATAAGGAATGCTTGTATCTGAATTCCGATGTGGCGTGGGAGAATCGGGAGTCCCTGAAAAAGGAAATAGCCCGCCAGCCCAGTCTGGACAGGATGATGGCTCATGAAATAGCCTACTATCGAATTCCCGGCGTAGCGGCTAACCCCGAGATGATGGAATCGTTCGGGGGCCAGACGCATTTTCCCCTGCTCCTCACCGCAGACACCTCTCTCGTCGCTTTCTACCATTTGCGGGTAAATTGGATTCGTAAATCTGTCGGCTCCGAGCCCTACCTGCTGCTGGGCGACAGCCTGTACCACAAACTGCGCCGGCAGGGCGTAGTATCCTCCGATGTGCTGACCATAAATTGGTGGGATGGGAAGGATCAGGCATTTCCTGTTGCAGGCACGATTTCCGAAATGCCCTACAGAAGAGATGAGGTGTCCATCATAGTACGTCCGGACGCAGCGGAAATAGCCACGAATTTCGTCCTTGTTCCCAAAGAAGGGAAGTACCGGCAATTGCTGCACGAAACGGAAAACGCTATCCATCGGATAGAACCTTCCGTGGTGGACAAGATGGTCCACAACTTCCACGCTTTCCACCAGGAGGTGGAACTGCTTGAGAACTTCCACGTCGTGGGCTGGATATTGGGCATCATCAGCCTCATTATCTGTGCCATGAGCATCTACAGTACCATCGCTCTCGACACCCGTTCGCGCCGCAAAGAGGTGGCCATCCGCAAGGTTTTCGGGGCCAAGAGTAGCAATATCTACCGCTTCTTTGGCCGCGTGTATCTGCTGATTGTCGTGCTCTCGCTCCTCATCGCCCTGCCTGTGGCGGTGCTTTTCCACCGCATCATGTACTCGGAGGACATGAACCCCCCGCATTCGTGGGAGGGAACCGACACTTCGCCCCTCATCCCCTGCCTCGGCGGTTCGTGTATCGTCATCGTGCTGATAGCCGCCATTGTGCTATGGAACGTCCGCAGCATCATGCGCACCAACCCCTCGGAAATCATTGCGAAGGAATGAACATCGTTTGGCTTCGCCTTCTTCCTCCTCGCTCGGCATAATCAACGAAAAACGACCCGGAACTTCGTGCGTCCCCTGTGTGTTTTGAGCGTTTTTGCACACAGGTCCCCAGCCGAAGTTCCGGTTTCGTTTTGGGTCGGTGAGCGTTGCCGGCAATAAGTCGGAGCGAACGCATACTCTCCTCCATAAAATAAGTTTTTTGAAAATCTCCGACATTTCCTACACCCAATCCTACATCCGAAATAGCCAGGTTTTATTGGGGCTTTCCGTGCCGGATGTAGGAAATGTGG
>JAQXRG010000090.1 GCA_029218405.1 Bacteroidales bacterium | reverse complement strand
CTTTAACATTCATCTCCATAAGAGATATCAATATAGAGCCGTGTACGGCTTTTTGAGGTGTTTCTCTTTTAGGGAAGCTTGCAAATGTTAACGGTTTAACTATTCGAGATTGTTAACTCACACTAATTACGGTAGAACCTTATTTTTAAGCTATATGGAAAAGAAAGAAAAGAAGGGATTCTGGGCTTCCCTGTTCTCATCCAAGCCCTGTAAGTGCTCGTGTGCGAGCGGATATGTCATGCCTGCCGGGAAGGCGAAGGACGCCTCGGCTGGCGCGGCCGAAGAAGGCGGGCGGGGCATTCAGGAAATCAAAGTGCTGGGCCCCGGATGCGCCAAGTGCAAGAGCACCTTTGCCGTGGTGGAGAAGGTGGTGAAGGACAGCGGTATGGAAGTGCGGCTCACCAAGGTGGAGGACATTGAGGAAATCATGCGCTATAACATTCTGTCAACTCCTGCCGTGGTGGTGGATGGCCGGGTGGTGCTGAAGGGCAAGGTGCCCAGCCAGTCTGAGGTGAAGCAGGTTTTGGGCGTATAACTGTTCGGTGAGCTGATATGATACAACGTTTTGCTGATTGGTTGGTCTTTCAGGCGGTGGGACTGGACAGTGGCACGTCATGGGGAAGTGCTGTCAACTTCTTCGTCTATGACAGCGTCAAGATTCTGCTGCTGCTCTTTTTCATCAGCAGCCTCATGGGGGTGGTCAATGCTTATTTCCCCATTGAGCGGCTGCGGAACTATCTCGTGAGCCACCGTCTCTACGGACTGCAGTACCTGCTGGCGTCGCTCTTTGGAGCCATCACGCCGTTCTGCTCCTGTTCTTCCATCCCGTTGTTCATCGGGTTCGTGAAGGGAGGCATCCCGTTGGGGGTGACCCTGGCTTTCCTGATTACCTCCCCCTTGGTCAACGAGGTGGCCGTGGCCATGTTCCTCGGTTCGTTCGGGTGGCAGGCTACGTTGGTCTATGTGGCCAGCGGTATCCTCTTGGGCTGCCTGGGCGGCATCGTGTTGGGGCGTATGCGCCTGGAGCCTTATCTCAGTGACTGGGTGAAGCAGGTGCAGGCCCAGTCGCAGCGGCAGTCGGTGGAGTGGGAGAAGGACAACACGACATTCGCCCAGCGGCTTCCGGCCATTGTCGGCGACGCCTGGCGGATTGTGCGGGGCGTGCTGCTGTATGTGCTGATAGGCATCGGCATTGGGGCTTTCATGCACGGGTTCGTCCCCGAGGACTTCTTCGCGCAGTACATGTCGCGCGACAACGGGTGGGCGGTGCCTCTGAGTGTCCTTCTTGCCATCCCCATGTACGCCAATGCGGCGGGCATCGTCCCGGTGGTGGAAGTGTTTGTGACAAAGGGGATTCCCTTGGGTACGGCCATCGCCTTCATGATGGCGGTCGTGGGCCTGTCTCTCCCTGAGGCCACCCTGCTGAAGAAAGTGATGACGTGGCGGCTCATCGCCGTGTTCTTTTCCACCGTCACCCTCTTCATTATTCTTTCCGGCTATTTGTTTAACCTAATATTATAATTCAGCAATATGAGAATACTGGTAGTATGTACTGGAAACAGTTGCCGTAGTCAGATGGCCCATGGTTTCCTACAATCGTTTGATGACTCGCTTACGGTGTGCTCAGCAGGTACGGAGCCTGCGCTCTGCGTGCATCCGCTGGCGGTACGGGTCATGGCTGAGGTGGGTATCGACCTGTCTTCCCACACTCCTCAACCCATCGATGCTTTCCTGCATCAGCCTTGGGACTATGTGATTACGGTATGTGGAGGGGCGAACGAAAGTTGTCCGGCGTTTGTCGGGGCGGTCAGGCACCGGCTGCATATCGGGTTTGAGGACCCGTCCAAGAGGGAAGGCAGTGAGGAGTTCCTCTTGTCCGAGTTCCGTAGGGTGCGGGATGAGATAAAAGCGTCTTTCTACCGCTTGTACCAAAAGGAGATGGCAGGTGATGTGTAAATGTTTCCTTGTCTCCGTACGGTTGCCGGCAGGATACTGCCGTCGTGTCCGTCGGCCGTCCTGAAAGGAAGGAATCGCGTCTTGCGGCGCACTTTTTTTATTATTATCTTTCCAGTTTTGCAAAAATACGCTATATTTGCAGGAAGATATAGTCAACACACCTTTAATAATAAAGAAATAATAGTTAGTATGACAAAAAGTGCATTACAAATCGCAAGAGCTGCTTATCAGCCGAAATTGCCGAAAGCACTGCTGGGTGCCGTAAAGGTACAGGAAGGTGAACCCACTCAGTCAGTAGCCGACCAGGAAGAAATCAAGAAGTTGTTCCCCAACACTTACGGCATGCCGTTGCTGAAGTTTGTGGAAGGTGAAGCGCAGGAGTCCGCTCCGATGAACGTGGGCGTCATCCTCTCTGGCGGACAGGCCCCCGGCGGCCATAACGTCATCTCCGGACTGTTTGACGGCATCAAGAAACTGAATCCGGCCAACAAGCTTTATGGATTCATCCTGGGCCCGGGCGGACTGGTGGACCACAAGTACAAGGAACTGACTCCGGAAATCATTGACGAATACCGGAACACGGGTGGATTTGACATCATCGGCTCGGGACGTACCAAGCTGGAGAAGGAGGACCAGTTCGAGAAGGGTTATGAAATCCTGAAGGAGCTGGGCATCAAGGCACTGGTAATCATCGGCGGTGACGACTCGAACACGAACGCGTGCGTGCTGGCCGAGTATTATGCCGCCAAGAACTATGGCGTGCAGGTAATCGGCTGCCCGAAGACCATCGACGGCGACTTGAAAAACGACATGATCGAGACTTCCTTCGGTTTCGACACGGCCTGCAAGACGTACGCTGAGGTCATCGGCAACATCGAACGCGACTGTAACTCGGCCCGCAAGTACTGGCACTTCATCAAACTGATGGGACGCTCGGCCTCGCACATCGCACTGGAGTGCGCCCTGCAGGTACAGCCGAACATCTGTATCGTATCGGAAGAGGTGGAGGCAAAGAACATGTCGCTGGACGACATCGTGACCTACATCGCACAGGTGGTGGCCGACCGTGCCGCCGACGGCAACAACTTCGGTACGGTGCTGATTCCGGAAGGCTTGATCGAGTTCGTGCCGGCCATGAAGCGCCTGATTGCCGAACTGAACGACTTCCTGGCTGAGAACGGCGAAGAGTTTGCCGCTGTGGAGCGCGCCCAGCAGCGTGAATACATCATCAGCAAGCTGACTCCGGAGAACGCCGCCATCTACGCGTCGCTGCCGGAAGGCGTGGCCCGTCAGCTGTCGCTCGACCGTGACCCGCACGGAAACGTACAGGTGTCGCTCATCGAGACGGAGAAGCTGCTGTCGGAAATGGTGGGCAACAAGCTGGCCGAGTGGAAGAAGGAAGGCAAGTTCGTGGGCAAGTTCGCCGCACAGCACCACTTCTTCGGCTACGAAGGACGTTGCGCCGCTCCGTCGAACTTTGACGCTGACTACTGCTACTCGCTCGGCTTTACGGCTTCGATGCTGATCGCCAACGGCAAGACGGGCTACATGTCGTCCGTACGCAACACGACGGCTCCTGCCGCTGAATGGATTGCCGGTGGTGTGCCCATCACGATGATGATGAACATGGAACGCCGCAACGGTGAGCTGAAGCCGGTGATCCAGAAGGCACTGGTGAAGCTGGACGGCGCTCCCTTCCAGGCATTCGCTGCCGCACGTGAGACCTGGGCGAAGGAAACGGCTTACGTTTATCCCGGCCCGATCCAGTACTTCGGCCCGACGGAAGTCTGCGACCAGACGACGAAGACGCTGCAGTATGAACAGCAGAAATAAGCGTGTGACTGTATAAGTTTATCCCTGAACACGAAGGTACAAGGCGAACCTTTGTATCTTCGTGTTCCTAACCGAATCAGCAAGATGGTGCAATCCTCGCTCCCGCCGGGAGACAACCTGCAGCCCAAGAGGGTGGACGGCAGACGCAGAAAGGCCGTACAGGCCGGCAAGCCGCGTCAGGCGACGCGACGCACGGCGGCCTCACCGAAAGGCCGGCCGCGGGGACGGAAGTCGCCGAAGGGGAAGAAGGAACTGCCGCTGGTGGTGAAACTCTTGCTGATGGGCGGTTGTGCCGCTTTGTTTGTGGTGGGCTTTTATTATCTGTTCATCCGCCCGTACGCGTACCGGTGGAAGTCCTGTTATGGGGCCAAGGCGTACGGCGTGTGCCTGCCGACGGGATTCCCGGTCCATGGCTTCGACGTGTCCCATCACCAGGGTGACATCGACTGGGAGGCGCTCCGGAGCACACAG
>JAQXRG010000089.1 GCA_029218405.1 Bacteroidales bacterium | reverse complement strand
GTTGTAGCGGTAGTCGCCGCCGGTGATGGCCACGCCCCGTTTCAGCAGTTCGCCCTGCTCGCTGATGAGTCCGCGCACCAGGTCCACCTTGTCCGATGTGACGGTAATGACCGTGGTCACATTGTACCGGTACGGAGCCGGGCGGTCGCTGCCGTAGCGCTCGGCCTGCAGGTCAATGATTTCGGGTGCCCCGACACTGATTTCCGACTCCCCGATGCCCTTCTCCTTCAGGAAACCGACGATGGTCTGGTTGGAACGGCGGATGTCCTCGTACAGCGTTCCCAGGTCGTTGCCCAGGCTCTTGCTCACCAACGGCCAGGTGACCTTGTTGGCGGGCACTTCCATTTCGGCGAGCCCTTTGACACTGACAATGCGATGACTGTCCACAAAATGTTGAATACCTTGCTGGACGGTGAGTCCCGCCAGCACCAAGCCTGCCGCTACGATGGCGGCTTCTGTTTTCCAGTTGCTCATGACTGTTGCTGATAATGGTAAGTTAATAATCCTTCTATCGGACGTAGAACAAACGAACCGATGGAAAGGTTGAGTGCAACGGCCGCTTTTTTCACTTCCTCCTGAAAATACCAGGCCACCGAGCCGGTGAAGGAGACGGGCAGGGGAGACCCGTAGGCCAGCACGTTCCGCCGGAAGAAGGACTGGAAGCAGTCGTCCAGCAGCGCCGCCACTTCCGGCCGGTGACGGTGGCGGTGGATGTAAGGCGCCAGGCTGGCCAGGAAACGGTTGGCCAACGGCTGCCGATAGACCTTGTCCAGCACGCCGGCCGGTGTCAGTCCGTAGGCTTCCAGCCAGCCATTGCGAAGGTCGGCGGGCAGCAGCCCTTTCAGGCAGTCGCCCGCAAAACGCTTGCCTATGCAGGCGCCGCTGCCCTCGTCGCCCAGGATGTAGCCCAAGGGCGACACGTTGCGGACAATGTCCGTCCCGTCGTACAGGCAGGAGTTGGAGCCGGTGCCCAGGATGCAGGCGATGCCCGGCGACGTGCCGCAGACGGCGCGTGCCGCCCCCAGCAGGTCAGAGCGGACGGCGATGTCCGCCCCCGGGAACGCCGCCTGCAGGCAGGCCTCCAACGGTGCCGTGGTGGAAGGCAGGCAACCCGCCCCGTAGAAGTGCACCCCGGCGCACGCCTTCACCTCGCTGTCCGTCAGTTGGGGAAGCAGGCTCCCGTGCAGGATGCGCCCGATGCTCTCCCCGTCCTGGTGGAAAGGGTTGATGCCTTCCGTCTGGACGGTCCGCCCTTGGTCGGCGGCCGTCCCGATGAACCAGTCCGTCTTGGTGGCTCCGCTGTCGGCGATGAGTATCATGAGGTCCGCACGTATTAGTGACAGTGTCCGCAGCCGCCTTCGCAGCCGTCCTCATCGTCTCCGCCACAGCCGCTGCAGCCCTCGCAGCCGCCTCCGCAGCAACCGCCGCCGCTCATGGCCGTCACCAACTGCGAGATTTCCTCGTTCGTGGCCGGACGCTTCTCGATGACCTCTCCCTCGAACGTCAGGTCCTTGCCCGCGTGCGGGTGGTTCAGGTCCAGCGTCACCTGGTCGGCGGTGATTTCGCCCACGTTGGCGTAGAACTGGTGGCCTTCGGGGTCGTTCAGCATGATGATGTTGCCCGTGAAGATGTTCTCGCTGTCAAACTGGCCGTCCGGGCCGGTGAACATCGACTTCGACACCTGGTGGACGTTCTCCTCGTCGCGCTCGCCGTAAGCGTCGGCGCAAGGGATGGTGAAGGCGAAGTGGCCGCCCTTCTCCACCTGCATGATTTCCTGTTCGAAACGGGGCAAGGTGTATCCCAGGCCGGTGATGAACTGGAAGGGGTGCGATGCCGGTGCCTCTTCCAGCATTTCTTTCTTGCCGTCCACAATGGCGGACAGCCTGTAGGCTACTGTAATGTACAGATTTTCCATATCTTTACTTCTGTTGTTAAATGAATCTTGATGTTGTTCTATGAATCTGGGCACAAAGATACGACAAAAAAACGAGATACGAAAGCGGGCGTGAAAGAAAGCGGACATGAAAAAAATCCCCGTTCCAAAAGGGAACAGGGATTTGTAGGAGTTGAAAAAGTGACCGCGACAGGATTCAAACCTGTAACCGGCTGATCCGTAGTCAGCTACTCTATTCAGTTGAGCTACGCGGCCAACAGTTATCAGTTTTCGACATCCGCTTCTTCTGATGGTGACCGCGACAGGATTCAAACCTGTAACCGGCTGATCCGTAGTCAGCTACTCTATTCAGTTGAGCTACGCGGCCATCGATTGTATAAACGTATGTCTTTTTTCTCAGGAAGGAGTGACCGCGACAGGATTCAAACCTGTAACCGGCTGATCCGTAGTCAGCTACTCTATTCAGTTGAGCTACGCGGCCATTCTCTGAGCCGTCTTCCAAAAAGGTGACCGCGACAGGATTCAAACCTGTAACCGGCTGATCCGTAGTCAGCTACTCTATTCAGTTGAGCTACGCGGCCATGTCTTTTTGTTTGACGGGTGCAAAGGTAGGCACTTTCTGTGAAACCACCAAATGTTTTCGCGATTTTTTTCGAAAAAAATCATTCGATGAACCGTTCATGGAAGATCTGCCAGCCCAGGGTGATGCCTGCGTTCCAGTTCTTAGACGGTGAGCTGTAGTGGTTTAGGTAGGCGCTCACCGCCCCGAACGGCAGGCGGAACACGAGGGCCACTTCGCCCATGTAGGAGAAGTGGGTGAGCAGCTTTCCCTTGTAGGCCTGCCCTTCCTCGTCGCGCAGCAGGGGGTACACCGGCAGGAAGCCATAGACACCTGCCCGCAGCTGGAAGGCCGTGTTGACATGGTAGATGGGCAGCAGGCCCGCCCCTACGAACTGGTTGGCGCGGAACGCGTCGTTGTAGGTGATGCGGCTGTGGGCGGTGGGCGAGAACTCCCCCGCCTGCATCATAGTGGCCGTATAGTTGCGGCTGTTGCGCCGCGACGAGTAGTAGGCCTTCAGGTAGCTGCCCAGCGTCATCTTGGGCGAGAGGCTGTGGTAGCTCTCCCGCTCGTAGCAGAACTGCAGCCAGGCCTGGTCGTGGCGGTAACGGCCTTCGTACGGGTCGGGCGTGGAGCCGGCGGCGAACTTCTCCCGTCCGGTGTAGGCGTGGGCCGACAGCCGCTGGCGGCAGCCCCGGGTGGCGAACTGGCGGCTGTCGAGCGTGTTGCCGCCGATGGCCACCGACCCGCCGAACACCGTGTAGTCGCTCCGGTCGTTGCGGTCGTTGTGGAAGTCAATCACCGTGGACTGGTAGTACTGGTCCGTCAGGTGCCCCACACCGATGCCCAGCTCCGCCTTGTCATTGTTCAGGAAGGGCAGCGAGAACCGCAGTTTGACGAACTGCTCCTTTTTCTTGCTGAACACCGGCGCGTCGCCAGAGGTGAACACCTTCTCCTGCTTGTAGTAGTCGAACGACGAGAGCGCTCCCACCACCTGGCAGGACACGGGCAGGCGGGTGGGGAAGTCCATGCGCCCGGCCACCTGCAGGTGGTTGTAGATCTGCCCCAGCTGTCCGTCCACCGACAGCTCCTTGGCGTAGTTGTTCAGGTTGTGGTACGTGGTGCCGAGATAAATCTGGTTGGCGCCGTTCGAGCCCACGTTGCCGCCCACGCGCAGCGACAGCTCGTCCTCCATCTTCACCTTCAGGTGCAGCTCGTAGGTCTGGTCGGCCGGCTGGTAGATGGCGTGCGGGAGGATTTCCGAAATCATGTTGTCGGCCAGGAGCCGGAAATACCCCTGGCGGAACTCCTCGATGCCGAACGTCTCGCCGTCCGAGCGGTAGAACTCCTTGCGGATGTAGCTTTTCTGCTGGTCGTTGGCCCCCTCGATGGTGATGCGCCGGAACCGGAACTCCGGCAGCTGCCGGCGGTAGTCGGCGCGCCGGCGCTCCAGGTCGCGGTAGCTGACCCGCCGGTGTACGCGCGTCTGGATGGAGTCCATCAGCTGCATCGTCCGGTTGTACCCCTTGTTGTGCAGCTCGTCGAAGCGGTCGAAGTCCATCAGGTTCACGTCATCGTAGCGGAACGTCATGAGGATGCCCGCCGAGTCGGGGATGGAGTAGTCGGTCTTCTGCATGATCATGTTCTCCAGTTGGCTCATGATGTCGCCCTCCTGCGGCTTGGTGGGGTTCGAGCTCACCACGCTGCCGATGATGACATCCGGGCGGAAGTCCTCCCGCATCACGTTCACCGGGAAATTGTTGTAGATGCCGCCGTCGTACGCCAGCACAGAGTCGATTTCGATGGGCTTGAACATGGCCGGGAAGCTCATTGAGGCGCGGACAGCGTCGCCCAGGTCGCCCCGCGAGAAGATGAGCGGACGCTTGTTGTAGATGTCCGACGCCACGCAGCGGAACGGCACGAACAGCTGGTCGAAGTCGCCGCGGCTGGCGGCGGTGGACCGGCCGAACAGTTCCAGGAAAGCCAGGTTCATCTGGATGGGATCGACCACGCTCGTCGGCAGGAACTGCGCCTTCACCTTATTAAATGGGTTCTTCAGCGACACGCGGATGTTGATGAACTCCGGGGTGGGAGGGTTCTGCTTGAAATAATAGATGTATTTCTCCTCCACCTCGGCGGAATACCACCGCTTGAAGTCCTCCGACTTCAGCAGCCGTTCCATATCGTCGGGCGAGTAGCCCATGGCGTACAGCGAGCCCACGATGGCCCCCATGGAGGTGCCCGCCACGTAGTCGATGGGAATGTTGTTCTCTTCCAGGGCGCGGATGATGCCGATGTGGGTGAGCCCCTTGGCGCCTCCGCCGCTCAGCACGAGCCCCACCTTCTGGGCGCCCAGGGGAGCCAGCGCGCCCAGGCCGACGGCCAGCAGGATGAATCGTATCAGTTTCATGAGTCAGTGTTCGTTAAGATTAGTTCGCCCAAAGATACGCAATTCCGCTCAAGCCGCAAAGCCGTGGCCCGTTTTTTTCAGTTTTCGCGTCCGTCCGCCGCCTTCGGGCCGCGTATGACCAGCAAACCCCTTCTCCCCGGCCGTGTAGAACGGTCGGGAGGAAGGGGGGATTGCTGGTGACTTTCTCCCATCCCCAGCCTCTGTCCGTAGTCAGGACGAGGGTGGGGGTGTTTGGAGAGACCCGGAGCCTCTTCCGGAAGCAGGAGCGCCTTACAGCAGCTCGATGCTCCGCTTCACGAAGTTCGTCAGCGCCTCGCCACGCAGCAGGTTGTTCTGCAGCAGGGCCAGGTCGATGAGCTGG
>JAQXRG010000088.1 GCA_029218405.1 Bacteroidales bacterium | reverse complement strand
CTTCTCGCCCGACGAGCGCCGCGTGGTCTTCATCGCACAGGTGAAGTACGGCCAGCGCACCACCGACCTCTACCCCGACCTCGACAAGGCCACCGGTAAGGTCATCGACGACCTGATGTACAAGCACTGGGACGAATGGGTGGAGACCGTTCCCCATCCCTTTGTCGCTGCCTTCGACGGCAGCCAGGTAGGACCGGCCACCGACCTGCTGGAAGGCGAGCCGTTCGAGGCCCCCATGAAGCCCTTCGGAGGCATTGAGCAGCTGGCGTGGAGCAACAACTCGAAGCAGATTGCCTATACCTGCCGCAAGAAGACCGGACTGGAGTACTCCATCTCCACCGACTCCGACATCTATCTCTATGATGTGGAGAGCCGCCAGACCCGCAACCTGTGCAAGGAGGATGCCAACGACCGTAACATGGGCTACGACATCAATCCCCAGTTCTCGCCCGACGGCACCCGCATCGCCTGGCAGAGCATGGAGCGCGACGGCTACGAGAGCGACCGCAACCGCCTCTGCGTGATGGACCTCTCCAACGGACAGAAGAGCTACGTCACCGAATCCTTCCGGTCGGGCGTGGACGACTACTGCTGGGCCCCCGACGGCCAGACCCTCTATTTCGTCGGCGTATGGCACGGCACCAGCATGATCCACAGCACCAACCTGCAGGGCGAAGTCCGGCAGCTCACCGACGGACAGTACGACTACGCCTCCGTGGCCTTGCTCGGCGACCAGCGCCTGCTCACCAAGCGTCACTCCATGAGCGAGGCCGACGAGCTGTTCACCCTCAGCCTGGCCGACCAGCAGGTGACCCGCATCACGCAGGAGAACGACCATATCTTCAGCCAGCTGAAAATCGGTAAGGTGGAACCCCGCTGGACCAAGACCGTGGACGGCAAGGACCTCCTGTCCTGGGTCATCTACCCGGCCGATTTCGACCCCGCCAAGAAGTACCCCACCCTGCTCTTCTGCGAGGGCGGTCCGCAGAGCCCCGTCAGCCAGTTCTGGAGCTACCGCTGGAACTTCCAGATCATGGCGGCCAACGACTACATCATCATCGCCCCCAACCGCCGCGGCCTGCCGGGCTTCGGCATGGAATGGCTGGAGGAGATCAGCACCAACTACGGCGGCCACTGCATGGACGACTACCTGAGCGCCATCGACGACATCGCCACCGAGCCCTACGTGGACAAGGACCGTCTGGGCTGCGTGGGCGCCAGCTTCGGCGGCTATTCCGTCTATTGGCTGGCCGGTCACCACGAGAAGCGCTTCAAGGCGTTCATCGCCCACGACGGCTTCTTCAACATGGAGCAGCAGTACCTCGAAACCGAAGAGCTCTGGTTCACCAACTGGGACCTCGGAGGTCCGTACTGGGAAAAGAACAACCCTGCCGTGCAGCGCAGCTATGCCAACTCGCCCCACCTCTTTGTCGAGAAATGGGACACCCCCATCCTCTGCATCCACGGCGAGAAGGACTTCCGCATCCTCGGCTCACAGGGCATGGCCGCCTTCAACGCCGCCAAGCTGCGGGGCATCCCGGCCGAGCTGCTCATCTATCCCGACGAGAACCACTGGGTGCTCCGTCCGCAGAACGGCATCCTCTGGCAGCGGACCTTCTTCCGCTGGTTGGACAAGTGGCTGAAGCCACAGTCCTAAGCCGCCTGGTCTTCCCCGCATAGGGCTAAAAAACGAGTAGGAGGTAAACGCTCATCACAGGCGTTTGTCTCCTACTTTCATGTTGGCCGTCCCCTCACCCGTCAGACAAGGCTCTCCTGCCGAGCGCGTCCTACGAAAAAAGGACCCCCTTTTTTCCGGAAGTCCTTCTGGAGGAAACGACAGCGCCTGTGGCGACAGGCATCAGTCGATGAGGTCGAAGCCGCAATAAGGCACCAACGCTTTCGGGATGCGGATGCCTTCGGGCGTCTGGTTGTTCTCCAACAGCGCGGCCACGATGCGCGGCAACGCGAGCGCCGAACCGTTCAGGGTATGGCACAGCTCCGTCTTCTTCTCGGCGGTGCGGTAGCGGCACTTCAGGCGGTTCGCCTGGTAAGTGTCGAAGTTGGACACGGAACTTACCTCCAGCCAACGCTTCTGGGCTTCGGAATACACCTCGAAATCATAACAGATGGCGGCCGTAAAGCTCATGTCACCGCCGCACAGACGCAGGATGCGGTACGGCAGCTCCAGCTTCTGCAGCAGGCCCTCCACGTGGTCCAGCATCTCCTGGTGCGACTGCTCGCTATGGCCGGGCTTGTCGATGCGGACGAGCTCCACCTTCGAGAACTCGTGCAGGCGGTTCAGGCCCCGCACGTCTTTCCCGTACGAGCCGGCCTCGCGGCGGAAACACTCCGTGTAGGCGCAGTTCTTGATGGGAAGCTGCTTCTCGTCGAGGATGACATCGCGGTAGATGTTCGTCACCGGCACCTCCGCCGTCGGAATCAGGTACAGGTCATCGAGCTCGCAATGGTACATCTGTCCCTCCTTGTCGGGCAGCTGTCCGGTGCCATAGCCCGAAGCGGCGTTGACCACGGTGGGCGGCATGATTTCCGTATAGCCGGAAGCCCGTGCCTCGTCGAGGACGAAGTTGATGAGCGCACGCTGCAGGCGGGCCCCCTTTCCCTTATAGACCGGGAAGCCTGCGCCGCTGATCTTCACACCCAGGTCGAAGTCGATGATGTCGTATTTCTTCGCCAGTTCCCAGTGCGGGAGGGCGTTCTGGGGCAGCTGGGTCTCCATGCCCCCCATCTTCACCACCAGGTTGTCCTCAGCGCCCACGCCTTCGGGCACCAAGTCGTAAGGCACGTTCGGGATGGTGTAGAGCAAGGCCTGCAGCTCTTCCGCCGCCTTGTCCATCGCTGCCTGCAGTTCCTTGCTGGCCTCCTTGAAGGTAGCCACGCGGGCCTTGGCGGCCTCCGCCTCTTCCTTCCGGCCTTCCCGCATCAGCGCGCCGATGCTTTTCGAGATGGCGTTCACCTCGGCCAGGTTCTTGTCCAATTCGTTCTGTGCGCCGCGCCGCTGGGCGTCGAGTGCGAGCACCTTCTCCACCGTTTCCTTCGCCTGGGGGAAGTGCTTCTTCTCCAGCCCTCTGATGACCTTTGCGGTATCCTCTGTAATTTGTCTGATCGTAAGCATAACTTTCTGTTTTTGGTCTTTTTCGTTGTTGGGATGCAAAGATAGGGCTTTTTTGGACACAATGTGTTATTATGATTAAAAAATGATAATGAAAGAGGGCTATTTCACTTCTTTTACCTATATTTATGGACCGAATCATTCATCCTCTAAATCGAAAGATTATGAACAACAGCATCAGCGACATTACGTTACTTATCGCCGTCATCGCACTGGCGCTATGGCCCGTGGTCCTGTTCGTCCTCCGGTTCCTGCACGAACGCAACAAGCGGAGGGAACGGCTGGACCGGCTCACGAAGAACGAGTTGGACACCCTCAGCACCCAGGAACTCGTCACGAAGACACTCCAGCAGATGGGCTGCCAGCCGGAAACGGACGAGGAGGGGCACATCAACTTCCAATACCAGGGAGCCGACTTCTACATCGCCGCCGAGGAGGGCAGCCGCTTCGTCATGATCTGGAACCCGTGGTGGGGCAGCGTCAGCGCCGACAGCGAGGCCCTTCCCTACCTGAAGGAGGTCATCAACCTGACCAACGTCAACTCCTTGGTGACCGCCGTCTATGTGACCGACGAGGAGGACGAGAAGACCATCGGCCTGCACGCGCACTGCCACACGTTCTTCGCGCCGGGCGAAGGGAACCTCGGCGAGCACCTGAAACTGCTGCTCGACGCCTTCTTCGACCTGCAGACCGCCATCAAGGACAGCATGAACCAAATCGGGTCGGCCGTGGCCGCCCAACAGGAAAAGGAGCGGGTCAAGATCAAGGGATTCGCCGCCTACAAGGAGAACACGCAGCCCATCGAGGCGGGGAACAAGGGAAAGGAGTAAAAGAGGAGACCGAAGACAAGGGTCCTCAGGCCTCCCACAGGGAATCCGGGAACGACGTTCCCTAAACCCTCGAAGAGCGTCCAGGAACGATGTCCCCCGGACGCTCTCCCCAACGGTGACACGACTCAATTCTCCGCCAGCCGGAGGCGGAACTGCTTGAAATAGACCTTCTGCTCGGCCCCACTGCGGTTGGACAGCCGGACGGCCGTCACTTTCCGGCCTTCCACGCCGGCCTGCAGCACCGTCTTCCGGCCGGTGGGCCGCAGCTCGACGGACTGCCACTCGCCCTCAGCGGAACGTACCTCCAGGCTGAAGCCAGCCTCCACGCCCGACAGCCCCAGGTCCACCGTCAGCTCCGACACGCTCCGGGCGTAATCGAGCGAGAGGGTCAGGCTGCCGCCGGCCTGCCACAGGATGACCTCGTTCGAAGGAGTCACCTCGCCGGTGTTGCCCCGGCGCCGCACGGGCAGTTGCGCCAGCTGCCGCACATCGCTGGCCAAGGTATAAGGCAGGTATTCCGTCGCCACCGCCAGCGCCTGTCCGGTGGCCTGGTTGAAGCGTTTCGTGGCCGTCTGGAACAGCTCGTTGAACGCCGGCAACAGCCGCTTGCTGCCGGTCTTCACCCCCGGCTGGTACGGGTTCTGGTTGTACGTGGCATCGACCTCGCTCATGAGCGTCTGCAAGGCACGGGCGTGCGTGTAGGCATCCACAAACGCCTCCTGCCGGCCGTCCAACTGCGCCTCCGCCATGTTCAGGGTCTCCTCGCCATACTCGCCCAGCAGCTTGAACTGCAGCAGCCAGGGACGGATGTCCTCCACCAGCGCGCGGTTGTCGGTACTGGCCTGCAGCAGGTCGGCGGCCCGCTGGATGTTCCGGCACTCCTCCCGGGTCCGCCGCCAGGCCGGCTCGTCGGCACGCCGCTCCTTCACGTACGCCCCCAGCAGCCGCTCCAGCCACGGACGCATCTCCTCCGACTCCTCGCGGTTGAAGCGGTGGCCGTTCTTGCCGAGGTCCGAATTGTGGGTCGCGAACGTCTCCAAAGCGTCCGCCTGGCCGGGCATCAGCGCGCGCAGCGACCGTTTCCACGAGGCGTGGCTGTCATAGGCCTCCAGGTTCCAGGCATAGTCGGCCACGGAATAGAGCGCCACCTTCGACGCCTCCGGATGCTCCATCGGGTTCGAGACAAACGCCGCCAGGTCGTCCTTGATGTCCAGCCCGTTGCCATACACCGGCCCCATCAGCAGGTGGTCGCGCACATAGTCCGACACGGGGAAGTTCCACCAGATGTACGCGTTGCGCTTCAGGAGCGGGTTGATGAAATTCATCGACGCCTTGTCCACGCACGCAATGACCCGGTCGCCCGTCCACATGATGTGTATGCCCTTGTTCAGGCGGTCGCCCAACGTGGGGAGATAGCCTCCCTCGACGTTCGACCACGACTTGTTGTACTCCGTAGGACACATCACCAACGGCGCCACATCGCCCTTCACCTTCACGAAGTGGTCGTCCACATAGTTCAGCAGGGCCGCCTGCTTGTCGGCCTTCGTCCCTTCCCCCGAGATGTCGTCGAAGAAGATGGCAAAGGCCCGTACCCCCAGCTGGTACATCTGCTCGAACTTGGCCATCAGCGCGTCGCGGTCCGCCTCGTTCCACCGGATGTCCTGTCCGGGATGGATGGCCCAGTAGAACAGCACATGGTTCTCCTGCGCCCGGCGCACGAGCTGCTGCAGCTGCTCCGCCTCGCGCTGCGGATAGGGCTTCCGCCAGTGGGGCGTGCTGTGGTAGGGGTCATCCTTCGGCCCGTAGAGGTACACGTTCAGCTTGTTGCGCCCGTAGAAGTCCAGCTGGCTCAGCCGCGCCTCGTGGCTCCAGGGCGTGCCGTAGAAGCCCTCCACGACCCCCCGGAAGGGCACGTCGGGATAGTCGGTCACCGAGAGCAAGGGCACCCGGCCCGCCTCCTTCAGCTGCGCCAGGGTCTGCGCGCCGTAATACGCCCCGCGCTCGTCGTGGCCCACGATGACCGCCCGGTCCTTCTCCACCCGCAGGTAATAGCCCTCGGCCACCGACGGGACAGACGCCGCATAGGCGCGCACGGCCTTGTCGCCCTTCACGCCGACGGTGACGAGGAACGGGCTGCCGGCCCCGTCGGACGCGGACAACGAACGCAGCAGCCGTTCGGTCGGGGTCCCCGTCAGGGAGGGGGCCAGCTCCAGCCGGAAGCGGGCCGGGAAGGTCAGTGAATCTTTCGCCTCCACACACTGTTGCGGAGTCGGTTGGAGGTGCAATTGCTGGGCAGCGGCACTGCCCCACGACAGGAACGCCCATGTTCCCATCAGCCATAGATGTTTTTTCATAATCGGTTTCATTAAGATGATGCGGACAAAAATAAGACTTTTTTTCGGATTCCTGCGTGGGATTCCCGATAAAAATGATGATATTTGCACTGCTTTTTACAAGAAAGGAGGAAAAACGCATGAATTACCAAGAAACGCTTACCTATTTATATAATAGCGCGCCCTTGTTCCAGCAGATCGGGAAGGACGCCTACAAGGAAGGGCTGGACAACACCCTCCGCCTGGACGAGTACTTCGGTCATCCCCACCGCCGGTTCCGCACCCTGCACGTGGCCGGCACGAACGGGAAAGGCTCCTGCTCGCACACCCTGGCCGCCATCCTGCAGTCGGCGGGCTACAAGGTGGGGCTCTACACCTCGCCCCACCTGAAGGACTTCCGCGAACGCATCCGCGTGAACGGAGTGCCGGTCCCCGCCTCGTTTGTCACCGGTTTCGTGGAGTGCCACCGCTCCTTCTTCGAGCCGCTCCACCCCTCGTTCTTCGAGCTGGCCACCGCCATGGCCTTCCACTACTTCGCCGAGGAGCAGGTGGAGGTGGCCGTCATCGAGGTGGGACTGGGCGGACGGCTGGACTGCACGAACATCATCACCCCCGACCTCAGCCTCATCACCAACATCAGCTTTGACCACGTGCAGTTCCTGGGCGACACGCTGGCCAAGATCGCCCGCGAGAAGGCCGGCATCATCAAGCCCGGCGTGCCGGCGGTCATCGGCGAGGCCAACGAGGAGACCCGCCCTGTCTTCTGCCGGCAGGCGGAAGCGGTGGGCGCCCCCCTGTGGTTCGCCGAGGACGAGCCGCTCGTGCGGTCGGCCGAACCGGACGAGGAAGGGCACCTGCACTACGACACCACCGACTACCCCGACCTGTGCGGGGAGCTGGGCGGACTGTGCCAGCGGAAGAACACCAACACCCTGCTCACCGCCCTGCGCCGGCTGCGCGAACTGGGCTACCGCTTCAGCGAGGCGGACGTGCGCGAGGGGTTCGCCCACGTGTGCGGACGGACCGGACTGATGGGCCGGTGGCAACGGCTGGAAAGCCACCCCACCCTCCTCTGCGACACGGGGCACAACGTAGGGGGCATCACCTACATCGTCGAGCAGCTCCGCCGCCAGCAGTACCGCCGGCTCCACATGGTCATCGGCATGGTGAACGACAAGGACCTGACCGGCGTGCTGCGCCTGCTGCCGGCCGACGCCACCTACTATTTCACCCAAGCCAGCGTGAAGCGGGCCCTGCCCGCCCGGCAGGTCCAGGAGCAGGCCGCCCGCTTCGGACTGCAGGGGGAGGCCTATCCGGATGTCGCCTCCGCCGTGCGGGCCGCGAAGCGCCGGGTGACAAGCGAAGATTTCATATTTGTGGGCGGCAGCAGTTTCATTGTGGCCGATTTGCTGAATTTATACGCCGCCGACACCGACTTTTCCTGAAAAAAGTTTGGGGGTTTTCAGAAAAATCTTTTTATTTGCATATCCAAAAGAAGGACACACAAAAAAAGAATGGATTATGAATAACACATTTTACAAGGAAGACAACCGGAGCCAGCTGAAAAGGGCTGATTTCCAGAAGACTATCAACGGGAAGGAGACAGACCTGTTCATCCTGACCAACGCAAGTGGCGCCGAAGCCGCCATCACCAACTACGGCGGAGCGCTGCTCGCCCTGATGATGCCCGACAAGAACGGCCGTTACGCCAATGTCGTGCAGGGACATGACTCTATCGACAATGTCATCAACAGCCAGGAGCCGTTCCTGAGCACGCTCGTGGGCCGCTACGGCAACCGCATCGCCCGCGGGAAGTTCCTGCTGGAAGGCAAGGAATACCAGCTGACCATCAACAACGGCCCCAACTCGCTGCACGGCGGCCCCACCGGCTTCCACGCCCGTGTATGGGACGCCGAACAGCCCTCGGCCCAGAGCCTTCACCTGCACTACGTGTCGGCCGACGGCGAGGAAGGATTCCCCGGCAACCTCGACGTGACGGTGGTCTATACCCTCTCCGATGAGAACGAGCTGGTCATCACCTATACGGCGACCACCGACAAGACCACCCTCTGCAACCTGACCCACCACGCTTTCTTCAGCCTGGCAGGCATCGCGGACCCCACCCCCACCGTGGACAACAACATCGTGACGGTGAACGCCGACTTCTTCACCCCGATGGACGAGGTGTCCATCCCCACCGGCGAAATCGCCAAGGTGGAAGGCACGCCGATGGACTTCCGCACCCCGCACACCGTGGGCAGCCGCATCGACGATGACTTCGAGCAGCTCCGCCTGGGCATGGGCTACGACCACTGCTACGTGCTCAACAAGCGCGAGGCCGGCACCCTGAGCTTCGCCGCCAAGTGCGTGGAGCCCGTGAGCGGCCGCTCGATGGAGGTGTACACCACCGAACCGGGGGTACAGATCTATACGGCCAACTGGCACAACGGCTTCGAAGGAGCCCACGGCGCCACCTTCCCCGCCCGCAGCGCCATCTGCTTCGAGGCGCAGCACTTCCCCGACACCCCCAACAAGGGACACTTCCCCTCGTGCGTGCTCAAGCCGGGCGAGACCTATCACCAGACCACCATCTATAAGTTTGGCGTAGAGCGGTAACCATTCAGACAATCAACCTCATTAATCACTTTTATATCACCAACAACATTATGAATCAACAAAAACAGAATGGAAACCTCATCGCCATCATTACGATGTTCTTCTTATTTGCGATGATCTCTTTCGTGACCAATCTGGCTGCGCCGTTTGGTACAATTTGGAAAAACCAGTACGCAGGGGCCAACACCCTGGGTATGATGGGTAACATGATGAACTTCCTGGCCTACCTGTTCATGGGTATCCCCGCCGGCAACATGCTGGTGAAGATCGGCTACAAGAAGACCGCCCTCATCGGTATGGCCGTCGGCTTCATCGGCCTGCTCATCCAGTATGTGTCCAGCATCACGGGCGCCGACGTGGACGTGTTCAACATGGGCGAGTATGCCATCAAGCTGAACTTTGTCATCTACCTGCTGGGCGCCTTCATCTGCGGCTTCTGCGTATGTATGCTCAACACCGTGGTGAACCCCATGCTGAACCTGCTGGGCGGCGGCGGTAACCGGGGCAACCAGCTCATCCAGGCCGGCGGCGCGCTGAACTCGCTCTCGGGCACCCTGACCCCGCTGTTCGTGGGTGTGCTCATCGGCACCGTGACTCCCGAGACCGCCATGTCCGACGTGTCCCCGCTGCTGTTCATCGCCATGGGCGTGTTCGTGTTCTCGTTCATCGTCATCCTGTTCGTGGCCATTCCGGAGCCTCACCTCAGCAAGGGCGGCACCGCCAAGGTGAAGCACCCGCACAGCCCGCTCAGCTTCCGTCACACCGTGCTGGGTGTCATCTGTATCTTCATCTATGTAGGTATTGAGATCGGTATCCCGGGCACCTTGAACTTCTACCTGGCCGACCCGTCGGAAAAGGGTGCCGGCATCCTCATCAACGGTGCCGCCATCGGCGGAGCCATCGCCGCCATCTACTGGCTGCTCATGCTGGTGGGCCGTCTGGCCAGCAGCGCCATCAGCGGCAAGGTGTCCACCCGCGCTCAGCTGACCACCGTGTCCGCCACCGCCATCGTCTTCACCCTGCTCGCCATCTTCATCCCGAAGACGGTCGGCGTGGATGTTCCGTCGTTCATCTACAACCCGCAGGAGAAGACCACTGAAATCCTGACCAACGCCGGCGTGCCCGCCCAGGAGGTGGCCGCCTACATCGCCAATCCCAGCAGCGTGGACCTGACCCCGTACGCCGCCGAGCTGAAGAAGGAAGCCGACATGGCTCCCGAAGACGTGGTACGCTCCTTGGAGACCCCGAAGGTGCCGGTAAGCGCCTTCCTGCTCGTGCTCTGCGGCCTCTGCACCTCCATCATGTGGGGCGGCATCTTCAACCTCGCCGTGGAAGGTCTGGGCAAGTACACCGCCCAGGCGTCCGGTCTGTTCATGATGATGGTGGTCGGCGGCGGTATCCTGCCCCTCATCCAGCAGGTCATCTCCGATGCGGCCGGCTACATGGCCAGCTACTGGCTCATCATCGCGATGTTCGCCTACGTGCTCTTCTACGGCCTGGTGGGCTGCAAGAACGTGAACAAGGACATCCCGGTAGAATAACCGAAAGAAAAGAATAACCGATAAACATTTCATTAAACCTTTAAAACTTTACCATTATGGATATCGAATTTGTAAGAAGCCGTTTCATCAAGCATTTCGACGGCACCACTGGCTCAGTATATGCATCTCCCGGACGTATCAACCTCATCGGCGAGCACACCGACTACAACGGTGGCTTCGTGTTCCCGGGTGCTGTGGACAAAGGCATGATTGCAGAAATCAAGCCGAACGGCAAGGACAAGGTCTGCGCCTACTCCATCGACCTGAAGGACTACGTGGAGTTCGGCCTGAACGAGGAGGACGCTCCGAAAGCCAGCTGGGCCCGCTACATCTTCGGCGTATGCCGCGAGATGATCAAGCGCGGAGTGGAGGTGAAAGGCTTCAATACGGCGTTTGCCGGTGACGTGCCCCTCGGTGCGGGTATGTCTTCCTCCGCCGCCCTCGAATCGACCTACGCGTTCGCGTTGAACGACCTGTTCGGCGACAACAAGGTGGACAAGTTCGAGCTGGCAAAGGTGGGACAGGCCACCGAGCACAACTACTGCGGCGTGAAGTGCGGCATCATGGACCAGTTCGCTTCCGTATTCGGAAAGGCCGGCTCGCTGATCCGTCTCGACTGCCGCTCCTTGGAGTACCAGTACTTCCCCTTCAACCCCGAAGGCTACCGCCTCGTGCTGCTTGATTCCGTCGTGAAGCATGAACTGGCCTCGTCGGCCTACAACAAGCGCCGCCAGAGCTGCGAGAACGTGGTGGCCGCCATCAAGAAGACGCACCCCGAAGTGGAATTCCTGCGCGACTGCTCCATGGAGATGCTGAACGCCGTCAAGGCAGAGGTATCGGAGGAAGACTACAAGCGTGCCGAATACGTGATTGAAGAAATCCAGCGCGTGCTCGATGTCTGCGACGCCTTGGAGAAGGGCGACTACGAGACCGTGGGCCAGAAGATGTACGAGACACACCATGGCATGAGCAAGCTCTACGAAGTAAGCTGCGAAGAGCTCGACTTCCTGAACGACGTGGCCTTCGACTGCGGCGTGACCGGCTCGCGCGTGATGGGTGGCGGCTTCGGTGGCTGCACCATCAACCTGGTGAAGAACGAGCTGTACGAAACCTTCATCACTACGGCCAAGGAACGCTACAAAGAGAAGTTCGGACGCAGTCCGAAGGTGTACGACGTGGTCATCAGCGACGGCTCGCGCAAGCTTTGCTAATCACTGACGGGACACGCCCCTGAACGTATCCAAGAAGAAGGAAGGAGGAAAGAGGACTTTTCATTGAGTCCTGTTCCTCCTTCC